>NZ_JAGWCV010000034.1:0-37167 GCF_020657735.1 Clostridioides sp. ZZV15-6383
TCCTAATACAATTAATTGAAATTAAAAGTTAATAATTACTTTTTTATGTATAATTTTACATGATTTTCTATCAAAGTTGTTTTATTAAAGACGCATATAATTATATATAGAAATATGATAAAAAAAAGTCTTTTTAACTTTAAAAATTAATGTTAAAAAGTGAACTTATACACTAATATTGGAAGTATTTATTTAAATATCTTAAATAAATCAGTCTTACATATATTTCCGATAGATTATATTGATAAAAAACACTAAAATTAAATTAATAAAAGTACTTGGAGGGATAGCAATGAAAGAGGAAAATTTTATTAATATTGAATACGAAGATAAACGTTTTTCAATTAATATCGAAGAAATTATGTACATAGAAAAGCAGGAATATGAATCAAAGATTTATACTGCAAATGGGAATTACGAAGTTGGAGAAAATGATTCTTGTATAAGAAAATTAATGAAAAAAGAAAATTTTTTCAAATGTAGTAATAGTTATATTGTAAATCTAGATAAGTGTGAATTTTATCTAAGCAATAATTGTATTTTTGTCGATAATAATTTTATAAGAATTTTAGGTTCAGAAAGAAAAAAGAAGTTAAAAAAGAAATTAGAAAAATTATATGATTATGAAGATTAATCTTGAGAGGCTGTATTTTATACAGCCTCTTTATTTATTGTATTATTAATAAATTTCAAATTATGATAAAATATAAAACAAGTAACTTATTTCAAGATAAAATACTTTTTAAAAGAAAGGGACGAGATATGAGAGATTATAATAAAACACTTGAATTAAAAAATAACTCAGGTAATAGTGAAAGAAAGTTAAAATATCCTTGTATCTATAAACATTTTAAAGGAAAATATTATGCAACAATGGGGCTTAGCAAAGCTAGTGATAATGTAGAGAGCATATGTGAACTATACAGTAAAAAAGAGTTAACGCAAAATAAAAATAAATATAAGTTAGTCATTAGACATACTGAAAGAGAAAAAGATATCTATGTATATAGAGATTTAGATGGAAATTTTTATCATAAAGAAGAAGATGACACTAATGATTTGGTTTTATACAAGACTTTATATGATGATACAGGAATATTTGCAAGGCCTTTGGATATGTTTTTAGAAAAAGTAGATACAGATAAGTATGTTAATTCAATTCAAGAGTACAGATTTGAAGAATTTTATAAATAATATAATAAAGTTGAGTTTATAAATTTAGAAAAATCCTTTAATGGTACAATAATTTGTAGAAATATAAATGAGCTTTATTGTAAATAATATGTTAGATTAAGTTATAAAATAGAAACAAAGTAAAGTATTATATGATATAATTAAGTTTTGAGAAGTAATAATTTATATTTAATAAAAATAGGCATATATTAGGAGGACATATGGGAAATACTTTTTATATAGTAAGACATGGACAAACCGATTGGAATCTATTAGGAAAAACACAAGGTCATGGTAATTCTGACCTTACACCTCAAGGGATAGAGCAGGCAAAAGAACTTTCTGAAGATATTGGCAAGTATTCAATTGATTATATTTTTAGTAGTGACTTAGGAAGAGCAGTGCAAACAGCTCAAATTTTAGGCGATAAGCTTAATATTGAAGTTCAAAAAACTGAAGCACTTAGGGAAATGGGATTTGGAGTTTGGGAAGGTCTTTTAATAAAAGAAATCCAAAAAGATTACTCAGATATATATTCAACATGGAGAAATGAACCACACTTAGTAAATATACCAGAAGGCGAAACTCTTAAAATTATAAAAGAAAGAGTAGATACTTTTATAAAGGAATTAAATGAAAAATATGATAATAAAAATATAATTCTTGTTACACATTCAATTACATTAAGAGTTATGTTATTGTCATTTTTAGAATCAGGTATGGAGAACATATATAGAATTAAGCAGGATAATACTGCTTTAAATATAGTAGAATTTAAAGATTATGGTCCTGTTATAATAAAAATGAATGATACAAGCCATATAAAAAATCATGTAAAGATAAATAATTCTGCATTAGAGTAAGAAGCAATTATAAGGAGAAATTTATGAGTAAAGTTATAGTAGTTGGTGGAGGAGCCTCCGGAATGATGGCAGCTTTGTCAGCTTCAAAAAATAATAATGAAGTAATATTAATTGAGAGAAATGGAGAATTGGGAAGGAAACTAAGGGCAACTGGTGGAGGTAGATGTAATTTTACCAACAACAGAGATATAGAAGATTTTTTTGATAAAGTCGTTAATAATAAAAAATTTCTCTACAGTAGTTTCTATACGTTTACAAATAAGAATCTTATTTCATATTTTGAAAGTAGAAATTTAGAATATAAGATTGAAGAAGAAAATGACCACAAAGTATATACAAAAAATGATAAATCTATAGAAGTAATAGAAGTATTAAATAAAGATTTACTCAGTCACAATGTAAAGATAATGTATAATAAAAAAGTTACAGACATTATGACTGAAGAAATAGCTCCAAAAGATGACTATAATAAGGACAAGTCAAAGTATTTAATAAGAGGAGTCATTTTAGATAATGGAGATAAGATACTCGGAGACAAGATTATTATATCAACTGGAGGAGTAAGTTATTCAAAAACGGGTTCAGATGGTTCAATGTATACGATTCTTAAAAACCATGGACATACATTAAATAAACTATATCCTGCTTTAGTTCCACTTACAATAGAGGAAAAATGGATTAAAGATTTACAAGGAATATCTATGAAGAATGTGGAAATATCTTGTAAGATTAAGAAAAGGAAAATATCAAAATCAGGGGATATGTTATTTGCACATTTTGGAATAACAGGACCTTGTGTGCTTATAATGTCTTCTTATATTAATAAGATTATTGAAAAAGAAAAGGTAGAATTAAGTATAGATTTCTTACCAAATCTAAAAGCTGATGAAATCTCTAGAATAATCAGAGAATTTCCCAATAAAAATGTTTTAAATAATCTTAAGCAAATATTACCTCAAAATTTCTTAAAAGAAGTTCTTTCTCTACTATCTTTGAGTGATAAAAAGGCAAGTGATTTGTCTAAGGCAGATGAAATTAAAATTATTGAGTATATAAAAAATATGAAGCTAACTTGCAATGGAACCACAGGTATAAACACTGGTATGGTTACTTCTGGTGGCATCTCAGTTAAAGAAATTAATTCTTCTACTATGGAATCTAAATTAATTAAAAACTTGTTTTTTACAGGTGAGGTAATTGATATAGATGCAGAAACTGGTGGATACAATTTACAAATAGCATTTTCAACTGGATATCTTGCAGGTATTAGTGTATAAATATAGTTCTTTTAATAATTAAATATGAATAGATAGAGGTGTATATATGGGTAATTTAGTTATAGCTGTAGATGGTCCAGCAGGAGCTGGAAAAAGTACAATAGCCAAGATAGTAGCAAAAAAGCTAAATATAAATTATATAGATACAGGTGCTATGTATAGAGCAGTTACTTATAAGTGTTTAAAAAGTGGTATTGATGTCAATAATGAGAAGGAAGTTATTCAAATAGCTGAAAATTCGGATATAGATTTCAAGGACAATAGCATATACTTGGATAAAGAAGTTATAAATGAAGAAATAAGAACAATAGAAGTAAGTAACAATGTTTCTAATATAGCCAAAATAAAAAAAGTAAGACAGTTGATGGTTGAAGTTCAACGAAAAATAGGTACAAAAAGTTCAGTAATATTAGATGGTAGAGATATAGGTTCATATGTTTTCCCAAATGCAGATTACAAATTCTTTTTAGTAGCTACTCCAGAAGAACGAGGAAGTAGACGTTACAAAGAGCTTTGTAATAAAGGATATAATACTACTTTAAAAGAAGTAATTGAAGATATAATAAAGCGAGATGCAATTGACTCAAATAGAGAATTTGCACCATTAGTAAAAGCTGATGATGCACTAGAAATAGATACTACAGGAAAAAATATAGAAGATGTTGTAGATGAAGTTATATCTAAAATAAATCTTTAGTCTAAGTATCATAATGAAAATATAATGTAGTGTTGAAGGGAGATAAAAGTGAATTTTTATAGATTTGCAATAAATATTTTTAAAGGTTTTTCTAAAATATTTTTTAAATATGAAGTTATAGGTGCAGAGAATATTCCAGATAGAGGTAATATAGTAATAGCATCAAATCATAAGTCGAATCTTGACCCTATATTCTTGGCTGCTGCCATAGAAAATAGAGAAATAGCTGCGATTGCAAAAAAAGAATTATTTAGAGTCAAGCCATTAGGATTTATATTAAAAAAATTGCATGTTATGCCTATAAATAGAGAAAAGCCAGATGTATCTACAATAAAAACTATTTTAAGGTCAGTTAGAGATGGTTATGTATTAGGCATATTTCCAGAGGGAACTAGAATAAAAGGAGATTCTTTTGGTAGGGCTAAGGCAGGTCTTTCTGTATTTACAATAAAGAGTAAATCTAAAGTTGTTCCAGTATCAATAATATCTAAATACAAACTTTTTAGTAAAGTAATTGTATATATTGGAGAACCAATATCGTTTGAAGAACATTTTAAGGAAAAATTGAGTAATGATGACCATGAAAGAATATCACAAGAGATTTTAGAAGTGATAAAACAAAATTACTTTAAATATTCAAAATAAGGGGGTAAAGTTATGAACGTAAAAATAGCAAAAAATGCTGGGTTTTGTTTTGGTGTAAAAAGAGCAATGAAAATGGCATGGGATGAAGTTGAAAAAAATGATTCTGGCATATATGCTTTAGGTCCTCTTATTCATAACAAACAAGCAGTGGCAAAATATGAAGAAAAAGGTCTTAAGACTGTGAATGAAATTGATACAATACCAAATCATGAAAATATGATAATAAGGTCTCATGGAGTTCCTGAGAATATATATAAGGAAGCTAAGGACAAAAAAATAAAAATTGTGGATACTACATGTCCATTTGTAAAGAAAATACATACAGTAGTAAGTGAGTATCATAATAAAGGCTATGAAATAATAGTTATTGGAGATATGAAACATCCAGAAGTTATAGGTATAAATGGATGGTGTGAAAATTCAGCTATAATAATAAAGACTTTAGAACAAATGGAAAATATGGAATTTGATAACTCAAAAAAATATTGCCTTGTTGCACAGACTACAATAAATCCAGAGTTGTATATAAGTATAGTTGATAAACTATCAGATAAACTAGAAGAAATAGTATTTAATGATACAATTTGTTCAGCTACAAAAACAAGACAAGAATCAGCTAAAGCATTAGCTAGAGAAGTTGATTGTATGATAGTTATAGGAGGCAAACATAGTTCAAATACTCAAAAGTTAGTAAAGGTTTGTGAAGATTTAGTGCCAACTTTTGCAATAGAGACTAAGGATGAATTGGATGTAAATATGATTAAAGAATATAAAAATTTAGGTATTACAGCAGGAGCATCTACACCTAATTGGATAATAGAAGAAGTTGTAACATTCCTTGAAAATTTATAAATTTGATAGATAATAAAAACAGGTGGATATTGTTATAATGTAGAACTTATCATAATATCCACTTTTAATTTCATATTATATGTGGTAAATAGATAACCTAGTATCAAAAAGTGTGTATCTTAATACGAAAATTAATAATATAAGATGCGCACTTTTTAATATTATAAATTTAAAAGAAATATTGATATTGATTATCAATAGAAAATAAAATATAATATAATTATTGCAAAGTTAGTATAGGAGGTAAATTAATGGAAATGTTAATATCTGCTTCTGAAGAAGCATTTTTACATGTGGGTTCTATGATTGGATTTTTTATTTTGTTATTTGGATATATTAATTATAAAACTAGTGGGAATTTTACTAATATCATATCAAAAAACAGAAAACTTCAACCTTTAATGGGTGCTTTAATTGGAGCTATACCAGGTTGTGGGGGAAGTTTGGCAATAATGCCATTATATATAAAGGGTAAATTAAGTTTTGGAGCAATAATTGCAAGTTTAATAGCTAGTATGGGAGATGCCTCATTTGTACTTATTTCATCAAATATTAAAATGTATTTTTTTGTTACTATAGTTAGTACTATTACAGGAATAATAACTGGGCAACTAGTGGATTATTTTAAACTAGAAGAAAAATTAGGGCTAAAAAACCGTAGAGAATCGGATAAATACAATATAAGTAAAAACAACTCTAAAGAAAATAAAGAAAAACATAATCATGATGAAATAATTTTGGACAATCTAGCTAAATCTCATGGAAATACAAATAGACTTGCATTTATAATAACACATGGAAAGGGATATAAAATTTATATAGGAATTATATTAATAGGATTTATATTTATGTCACTTGCTCATTCTGGTATTAATCTTCCTATAATTGAGAAATTACATTCATTAGAAGAAGTGATAGCAGTGATTGGAATATTATTTTCAATAATTTATATGTGGTGTTTTAAAAAGGTATTTAAAAATTCTAATCAAAAAGAGGAAGAAAATAAAAAGATTTCTCTACGAGAAATGCTGATACATTCTGTTGGTGAAATATCATTTGTAATTACATGGATTTTTATTGCATATCTTATTTACGATTTGATAATATTAATTTTAGGTGGAGATGAATACTTGGTTAAACTAGTGTTATCAACAGGTGTAATAAGTGTATTTATAGGTGCAGGTCTTGGGCTTATTCCAGGGTGTGGTATACAAATTGTGCTTATGTCATTTTATTTAAAGGGAACTATACCACTTGGGGCAGTGATAGCTAATTCTATATCTCAAGATGGGGATGCACTTTTCCCTCTTCTGGCAATGGATAAAAAATCTTCTTTATGGGCCATGATTATTACTACTATACCAGCAATACTTGTAGGTATGATAGTTTATGTACTTTTAGGATAAATACAATTATAAATAAAAATAGTATTGAAAAAACAATAAAATACATAAATTTATATTGTAATAATAATGCTAATTAAATGTAGAAATAGAAAAAACTCAATATAACTTAAATATTAATGAGAACATGGGAAATTATATTATTCCTTATGTTCTCTCTATTTAATTAAATGAATAATGGAACAAATTTCAAGTGATACTTTTTATCAAAACTCATATATAATATATATTAATAAATCAAACTATAATATGTAATATAACTAGTATGTTGATATAAAAAACTTAAGAGGAGTTGTAAAAATGGGTAGTTTAAAGAGACAGTGTGATGTGGCAAGTGGAAGAGAGAAAGCTGACATTGTACTTAAAAATGGGACAATCATAAATGTATTTACAGAAGAGCTAATAGTAGGAGATGTAGCAATAGTTGGAGATACTATTGTTGGTATTGGCGATTACAAGGGTAATATAGAAATTGATTGTAGTGGCAAATATATATCACCTGGTTTTATTGATGCACATATGCATATTGAGTCTACAATGGTAATGCCAATTGAATTATCAAAAAAATTATTAAAATCAGGTACGACAACTATCATAGCTGACCCACATGAGTTGGTTAATGTAAAGGGAACAAGTGCAATAGATTTTTTATTAGAATCAACAAAAGATATACCACTTAATGTATATATTATGATGCCTTCATCTGTACCTGCAACGAGCTTTGAAACTAACGGAATTGGTAAATTTAGTGCAAAAGACATGAAAAGCTACATAAATAATCCTAGAATTTTAGGTTTAGGAGAGGTAATGTGTTTCAATGATGTTATAAATTCTGAAAATGAAATCTTGGATAAACTAGAGCTTTTCAAAAATAAGGTTGTGGATGGACATGCACCTAATATAAGTGGAAAATCACTTCAGACATATGTATGTGCAGGAATAGAAAATGACCATGAATGTATAACTTTTGATGAAGTATATGAAAAATTGAGAGCAGGGTTAAAAATTTTAATAAGAGAAGGAAGTGCAGCAAAAAACTTAAAATCTATAGTAAGTGGTATGTTAAAGTATAACTTGCCAATTGAAGAATTTATGTTTTGCACAGACGATAAGCATCTAGATGATATAGAAAAACAAGGTCACATAAGATGGAATATAAAATGTGCGATTAATTTGGGTATGGACCCTATCAAGGCTATAAAAATTGCAACTTATAATTCTGCAAGAGTATATGGGTTAAAGAAAATTGGAGCAATAGGTGCTGGATATAAGGCGGACATTGTTGTATTGAGTGATTTAGATAAAATGGAAGTGGATAGTGTCTATAAAGATGGTAAATTAGTAAAGGAAGAAATCTTCTCTACTTACAATTATGAGATTAAAGATAAAAAATTGCTTAATACGGTCAAGTTTAAATATATTAATAAAGAAAAAATACAGTTAAAAGCAAGTGAAAAAAATTATGTAATGGAAATTGTACCTTATCAAATTTTGACAAATAAAGTATATGAATCTCTACCAAGTGTAGATGGATATTTTGTTCCAAATGAAGAGTACTCAAAACTTTGTGTTATCGAGAGACATAGAATGACTGGAAATATATCAATTGCTCCACTAAAAGGATTTGGTATAAAAAACGGAGCAATAGCTACTACTGTGGCTCATGATTCTCATAATATTCTAGTTGCAGGAGATAACGATGATGATATTCTAGTTGCCATAAATTATTTAAAAGAAATACAAGGTGGTTATGTGATTGTATCAAATGGAAAAGTTATTGCACACCTAAGTCTTCAAGTAGCTGGATTAATTAGTACTCTTACAGCTGAAGAAGTACAAGAAACTACTGATAATATGTTGGAGATAGCAAGAAAAATGGGAGTTCCAAAGTATGTAGACCCTTTTATTACGCTTTCTTTTATGGCACTTCCTGTTGTTCCACAAATAAGACTTACTGATTTAGGTCTGTTTGATGTTGAAGGGTTTAAATTTATATAGACATTATAAAAGTAATAATAAGTGGAGCTATCTCAAAATAGAGATAAGCCTTTTTTATTGTTGAAATGATGAAAATATATTTGATTTCATACAAAAAAGAATGCATCATGAACTAAAAAGTTTATTTTGAGACACTCTCATTTTAATTAATCTATTATTTGACTTTATTTTAAGTTTAAATATCCTAATAAAACTATTTTTAACATATAAACATATGAAAATTACATATTTATGAAACTATATAAATAAAAAATAAAATATTTTATTTATATATAGGTATATAGGGTAATAATATAAAAATAATATAAAATTATCAATAAAAACAAAAGGAGAGATATTTATGTTGAGTATAGGAACAAAAGCACCCGAATTTACACTAGAAGATAAAGATGGAAATAAAGTAAGTATGTCAGATTTTAAAGGAAAAAAAGTAGTAGTATATTTTTATCCTAAAGATAATACACCAGGATGTACACGTCAAGCTTGTGCTTTTAGAAATGCGTATTATGGATTTAAAAAGGAAGATGTACAAGTTATTGGTATAAGTAAAGACAGTATAAAATCACATCAAAAATTTGCAGAAAAGCATGAACTTCCTTTTATTTTACTTTCTGACCCTGATTTAGTTGCTATAAAAGCCTTTGATGTATGGAAAGAGAAAAAAATGTATGGAAAAACTGCATTAGGAGTTGTACGTGCGACATATATCATAGATGAAAATGGAATTATTGAAAAAGTTTTTGAAAAAGCAAAACCAGATACAAATGCACAAGAGATTCTTGAATATTTGGAAAAACAGGAGCAATAAGAATTTATGATTATAATGTTATCACCAGCTAAAAATATGAAGAATATAGAATTATTTGATAGAGATTTGAATTTACCCTGTTTTATAGATAACACAAAAGAAATAGTGGAAAATATAAAGACATTTAGCATAGAAGATTTTAAAAGTAAAATGAAAATTAATGAAAAATTAGCTGTATTAAATAAAAATAGATTTGAAAGCATTAAGTTTGATAGATTAGGAAGCCCTGCAATCTTAACTTATGATGGAATACAATATAAAAATATAGAAGCAGAAAATTTTACAAAGCAAGATGAAGAATTTGCAGATAGTTGTATTCGAATCATAAGTGGATTGTATGGGGTTGTAAAACCATATGACAGCATATATGAATATAGGTTAGAAATGCAGACGAAATTACAGATAGGTGAGTTTAAGAATTTATATGAATATTGGGGAAATCGTATATATAAAGAATTAATCAAAGAAAAAACAGTTATCGTTAATCTTTCATCAAATGAATACAGCAAGTCCATAGAAAAATTTATTAAAGATAGTGATACATATATTACATGTACTTTTAAAGTAAACAAAAATGGTTTATTGAAAGTGGAATCTACACAAGCAAAGAAAGCTAGAGGGGTGATGGTAAAATACATTATAAAAAATAGGATAAGAGATATTGAGGAACTGAAAAAGTTTAATTTAGAAGGATATAAGTATCAAGAAAATTTATCTGACAATAGAGAATACATATTTGTAAAAGAGTAGAAGTTTTATTAAGCATTAAATCGCATTGTTAAATTTAGGTAAAATATACTTATTGTGTATTGAATTGAACTTGATTTTAAAATATAATTATTCTTAAATCAAAAAAAGAAAGGAGTGGTCTTCCAAAATGGAAAATCACAAACAGATGCCTTGGCATTCAAGAGCAACGCATGAAATTTTAGAAAGTCTAGATTCATCAGAGGAGGGGCTCACCGATACCGAGGCGGAAAAACGGCTTAAAGAGAAGGGTTTAAATGAACTGAGAAAAAAAACACCTAGAACAATTTTACAAATGCTTTGGAATCAAATTACAGATGCTATGGTTCTTATACTAATAGGAGCAGCAATATTGTCTTTGATATTTGGTGAATTTACAGAAGCTTTTGTAATACTAATAATTGTAACAGTAAATGCAGTTATTGGAATTGTTCAAGAGAAAAAGGCTGAAAGCTCATTAGAAGCATTAAAAAATATGAATTCACCTATAGCTCGTGTTATGCGTGATGGTGAAGAAAGTGTTATTCCAGCAAGCAATCTTGTAGTAGGAGATATTGTTTTTTTAGAAGATGGAGCGATGGTTCCAGCAGACCTTCGTTTGATAGAAACATCGAGTTTAAAAATTCAAGAGGCTTCTTTAACAGGAGAATCTGTTCCATCAGAAAAAGATGCAGATACAATCTTACCTAAAGAATGTGTACTAGGAGACCGTAGCAATATGGCTTATACATCCTCAATCGTCACATATGGTAGAGGTGTAGGTGTTGTAGTTGCAACTGGTATGGATACAGAAGTGGGTAACATAGCACATCTTTTAGATTCACAAGATGATTTTGACACTCCTATAAAACGTAAACTTAATACTGTTGGAAAGACATTAAGTGTCATAGGTATTATTGTATGCGTTGTTATATTTGCAATAGGTGCATTTTATCAGAGACCTCTCTTGCCAATGTTTATGATTGCAATTTCCCTTGCCATATCAATTATTCCAGAGGGATTACCTGCAACAGCTACTATTGTAATGGCTTTAGGCGTACAACGTATGGCTAAAAGAAATGCTTTAATTAGAAAATTACCTGCTGTTGAAACATTAGGAGGAGCTACAGTAATATGTTGCGATAAAACTGGTACATTAACCTTAAATAAAATGACTGTTACACATATTGCTGTAAATGGAGATTTTGAATCTGGAAAAGTAACATCAATAGATACTGCATCTGAAAAACATCCACTAGTATATAAAGAGATTGTTTATGCTGGTGCACTTTGTAATGATGCATGTATTAATCCAGACAAAACAGATGAAATATTAGGTGACCCAACAGAAGGCGCATTAATTTTTATGGCCAACAAATTTGGAATAGACCAAGATGCTCTTGAAGAGAAATATCCACGTTTATTTGAACAGCCTTTTGATTCCAATAGAAAATGTATGACAACTGTTCATAATATAGATGAAAAGATTATTGCTTATACTAAAGGAGCAGTAGACGAAATTCTTGACCTATGTACTAAAATATTAACTTCAAAAGGTGAAAGAAACATTACCGAATTGGATAAAAAGAATATACACGAATTATGTCTTACAATGTCTAAAGATGCATTACGCGTACTTGGTTTTGCTAAGCGTGAGATTTCATCTATACCAAAAGAAGATAATAAAAACATAGAATACGATTTGACATTTATAGGTATGGTTGGTATGATTGACCCACCAAGAACTGAGGTAATTGATGCAGTAAGTACTTGTAAAGAAGCAGGTATAAGAACCATAATGATAACAGGTGACCATAAAGTTACTGCCACAACAATAGCTCATGAGTTAGGAATATGGAGTGAAGAAAATACTGTGATATCTGGTGATGAACTTGATAATTTGAGTGATGGTGAATTAGATGAAGCTGTTAAAAGTACTACAATATTTGCTCGTGTGTCCCCATTTGATAAACTTAGGATTATACAATCTCTAAAGAGAATTGGAGAAGTACCAGCTATGACTGGAGATGGTGTAAACGATTCTCCTGCATTAAAGTCTGCTGATATTGGTATAGCCATGGGTATAAGTGGTACAGATGTTGCAAAAGACTCTTCTGACATGATTTTAATGGACGATAGCTTTACAACAATTGCTTATGCAATAAAAGAAGGTAGGCGTGTATATAGGAACATACAAAAAGTTATACAATTTTTGCTTGTTGGTAATATAGCAGAGATACTTACGCTGTTTGTAGCAATATTATTAAACTGGGATACTCCACTTCTTGCTGTTCATATTCTGTGGGTAAACCTTGCAACTGCTACACTCCCAGCTCTTGCTCTTGGAGTTGACCCACCAAGTAGAAATATAATGAAGCATAAGCCAGTGAAATCAACCACTTTATTTGAAAAAAACCTTATACAAAGAGTGGTTACTCAAGGTATATTTGTGGCAATAATGACTATTTTAGCATATAAAATTGGTCTTAATATAGAAAATCATTCTGTAGGTCAAACAATGGCATTTTGTGTATTAGCATTTTCACAGATGTTAAGAGCATTTAGTCAGCGTTCAAATACAGATTCAATGTTTAATAGAAATAATGGTAAAAATCCATTTCTTTTAATTTCATTTTTAACTTCTGCGTTGCTAATAGCAGTAATACTGTTTGTACCTGTTTTTAGAAATGCTTTTAGTTTAACTATTTTAAATAGTTCAGAGTGGCTTATAACAATTGTTTTAGCTGTAATGTCTGTAATTCAAGTAGAGGTTGGGAAAGTTATTAAAAGAAAAATTTTAAAAAAATAGTTGACAAAATTAGGAAAAATATATAAGATATAAAACATAGAAAAATTAAATAAATCTTATCCAGAGAGGTGGAGGGACTGGCCCTATGAAACCCAGCAACCAGTATATATTTATATACATTGGTGCTAAATCCTGCGGCGAAAGCTGAGAGATGAGTATAATTACGCTTATACAGAGCCTGAGTTATATACTCAGGCTTTATTTATTTTAAATCTCATCTGATAAACAGTTTAATTTTTTTAACTAAAATCTAAGGGGGATACAAAAATGTATAATAAAGAAACAATATGTGTGCAAGGAAATTATAAGCCAGGTAATGGAGAACCAAGAGTATTACCTTTATATCAAAGTACAACTTTTAAATATAGTAGTATAGACCAACTTGCTGACCTATTTGATTTAAAGGTTGATGGACATATATATTCAAGAATAAGCAATCCTACTATTCAAGCTTTTGAAGAAAAAATAAGTTTACTAGAAGGAGGAGTATCTTCTGTAGCTGTATCATCAGGTCAATCTGCAAATATGTTGGCAGTTTTAAATATATGTAAATCAGGGGACAGCATACTTTGTTCTTCAAAAGTATATGGAGGAACATTTAATTTATTAGGACCTAGTCTTAAAAAATTTGGAATAGACTTAATATCATTTGACTTAGATTCAAGTGAAGATGAGATAGTAGAACTTGCAAATGAAAATACTAAAGTTGTGTTTGCAGAAACACTTGCTAATCCAACTCTTGAAGTTATAGATTTTGAAAAAATAGCAAATGTAGCCAAGAGAATTAATGTTCCATTTATAGTTGATAATTCATTAGCATCGCCAGTACTTTGTAATCCTTTAAAGTATGGAGCAAATATAGTTACTCATTCTACTACAAAATATTTAGATGGTCATGCTTCAAGTGTTGGAGGGATTATAGTGGATGGTGGAAACTTTAACTGGGATAATGGAAAATTTCCAGAATTAGTTGAGCCAGACCCAACATACCATGGAATAAGTTATACTGAAAAATTTGGAAATGCTGCGTATGCAACTAAAGCGAGAGTTCAATTACTTAGAGATTATGGAAATTGTTTAAGCCCATTCAATGCTTATCTTACTAATTTAAATGTTGAAACACTGCACCTTAGAATGGAAAGACATAGTGAAAATGCACTTAAAATAGCTAGATTTTTAGAAAAACATGAAAATGTAGACTGGATTAATTATCCAGGACTTGATGATAACAAGTATTATGAGAATGCCAAAAAATATTTATCAAAAGGGTGTAGTGGAGTTTTATCATTTGGAGTAAAAGGAGAACTAGAAAATGCCAAAAAGTTTGTGGAAAAATTACAGATAGCATCATTGGTTACTCATGTTTCAGATGTAAGAACATGTGTCATACACCCAGCTTCAACTACTCATAGACAATTAACAGAAGAACAATTAATTGCATCTGGAGTATTACCTTCACTAATAAGATTGTCTGTTGGAATAGAAAATGTAGAGGATTTAATAGCTGATTTAAATCAAGCTTTAAATTTCTAATAGTCTAAGAGAAAGAGAAGTGAAAAGATATGGCTTTAATACTACCAAAAGGATTACCTGTTATTAATAAATTATTGGATGAAGGAATAGATGTAATTTACAAAGAAGATTTCAATAAGAAGTTAAAATATGAAGAAAACATAGATACTAAGATAGCTATATTGAATCTAATGCCTATAAAGATGGATACAGAATTAGATTTACTAAGAAGGATAGATAAAACAGGATTTAATGTATCTGTGGAATTTATTAAAATTTCAACAAGAGAAAGCAAGAGAAGTTGTAATGAGTATGTTAAAGCGTTTTATAAAACATTTGACGAAGCCAAAGAAGAATACTTTGATGGTTTTATAATAACAGGAGCTCCAGTTGAACAAATGGAGTTTGAAGAAGTTGATTATTGGAATGAACTAGAGGAAATTATGGATTATTCTAAAAGAAAAACTAAATCTACATTATATATATGTTGGGCAGCTCAAGCAAGTCTTTACAAATACTACAATGTAAAAAAAATTCCGTTAAGTCAAAAATGTTTTGGAGTATTTAAGCATAAAGTAGATAAAAACAGTAAGATAGTAGATGAGTTTGAAAAAGAATTTTTTGCTCCACATTCAAGACATACTACTGTAAATATTGAAGCTCTAAAAGAGAATAAGGAGTTGAGTATTGTAAGTCATTCTAAAGAAGCTGGTCCTTATATAATTACAAATTCAAGAGATATATTCGTAATGGGTCATAGCGAGTATGATAAATACACTCTTGATAAAGAATATAAAAGGGATATAAACAGAGGAGATGAAATATCAATACCTCAAAATTATTATATTAATAATGACCCTTCAGAAGAGCCAACTGTTAAATGGAAAAAACATTCAGAGTTATTGTTTAGAAATTGGATAAAAAATTATTTAATATAATAAATTTTAATAGGATATAAATGTTAACTAAAAAAGATATATAAATAATAAGGTATAAAGGTAATCTTAATTATTCTTTATACCTTATTATTTTTAAAAATTTGACATTATAGTAGTAGTTTTATATAATAAGACTAAACCGACTGACGGTCTATTGGAAGGAGAAAATAGATGAGAATCGTAAAAGACCCTGAAGAACGTAAAAGTGAAATACTAGATACAGCTGAAATGCTTTTTTGCACTAAAGGATATTCAAAAACTACTGTAAATGATATTTTAAATGAAGTTGGAATTGCAAAGGGGACTTTTTATTACTACTTTAAATCCAAAGAAGAAGTAATGGATGCAATCATAACTAGAATTATAGACAATGATATAAATATAGCAAAAAAAATTGCTTTAAATCCAGAAATACCAGTCCTTGAAAAATTTTTTCAAATATTAATGTCTCAAAGACCTAAGGTTGGAGATAATAAAGAAAAAGTAATTCAGCAATTCCATTTACCAAATAATGCAGAGATGCATCAAAAGACGATAGTTAAAACTATTTTAAACTTTACACCAATTTTAGCAGAAGTAGTAGAAGAAGGTGTAAGAGAAGGCATATTCAATACAAAATATCCAAAAGAAACAATAGAGTTTTTAATTGCTTCTTCTGAGTGTATATTTGATGAATCAATGTTTAGTTGGAATAAAGATGAAATGTTGCAAAAAACAAAAGCTTTTGTTCACATCATGGAAATAACATTAGGTGCAGATAAAGGTAGTTTTGACTTTGTACATGATATGATAATAGGGAACTAAACTTTTGTATTATTGATGAATTTATATTTTAACTTTTAAATGGGATTAAAAAGCGAGAAATCGGTGTAAAATATATACATCGATTTTTTATTAAAAACATATTGTGTAAAATTAAATATCAATAAGATAATAAAATTCCAACTGAAGTTACAATATTGTAATTGACAATAAATATTTAATACTATAATATTTAATACATTAAACATTATAGTATTAAATATTTATTTACAAGATACACTTAAACCTAAAGTTAATAACTAGTAAAATAAAGTATTTTCGTAGGGAGCGTTTGTATGGATGAGATGAGTTTTAAGAAAGAACTATTAGACTTGACTAGAGATATAAATATGAAGTTTGCAACTTTATTAAGTAAGTTTTATCAGCCACTTGGTATTACCGCAGTGCAAGCTTTGATTTTATCAGAGTTATGTGAACATGGGGAGAAAAAAATAAGCGATTTAGGGAAAAACTTAAACATGACAAATAGTAATGTATCAGTAATCTGTCAAAGACTTGAAAAAAATGGTTTTTTAAATCGTATAAGAGATATAGAAGACCAGCGAATTGTAAAAGTAAAAGTTACAAATAAATCATTGGATATACAAGAGAATATTTCAAGTAGTATTTTTGATAGTTATTTTGAAAATATGACTAGTGAAAAATTGCAAGATATGGAAGATATAATAGAAGGTTTAGAGAAACTAAATAAACTTTTAACTCACATTGATTGCAAATAACATAAAAATAATTTAAAGGAGATTAAAATTATGGATGAACATAAACCCCAAAAAAGGTCTGCACTCTATTATTATACAGTTATAATAATAGTAGTAATGTTTTTAAATGCTTTAATATTTCCAAGTTTAATGGATAAAAAAATGGTTGAGATTGACTATGGGAAGTTTCTTACAATGTTGGATACAGGAAAGGTTAAATCTGTTGAGATAGAAAACAATAGAATAGCAATAAATCCATCTAGTAGTAAGGATAAGAATATATACATAACTGGTAGAATGGATGACCCAGAATTGGTAGATAGATTAAAAAATGCAAAGGTAGAATTTACTAAGGTTATTCCTAAGGAAAATTCACCACTTTTAAGTATTTTACTTACATGGATAATACCTATAGGTATTCTTATGCTATTTGGCAATTTAATGATGAAGTCGATGCAAAAGAGAATGGGTGGTAATGCTATGCAATTTGGAAAAAGCAACGCCAAAATGTATGTATCTGCTCAAAGTGGAAAAAGATTTAATGATGTAGCTGGTCAAGATGAGGCAAAAGAAGCTTTAAGTGAAATAGTAGATTTTTTACACAATCCAGAAAAATATAAAAAAATAGGAGCACAAATGCCTAAGGGTGCACTTTTAGTAGGACCTCCAGGTACAGGAAAAACACTCCTTGCAAAAGCTGTGGCAGGTGAAGCAAATGTACCATTTTTCTCAATATCTGGTTCTGAATTTGTTGAGATGTTTGTAGGAATGGGAGCTTCTAGAATTCGTGATTTGTTTAAACAAGCAAAAGAAAAAGCTCCATGTATAGTGTTTATAGATGAGATTGATACTATTGGTAAAAAGCGTGATAATGGAAGTGGATTAGGTGGAAATGATGAACGTGAGCAAACTTTAAATCAGTTGCTAAGTGAGATGGATGGTTTTGATGGTGGAATAGGCGTAGTAATACTTGCGGCTACAAATAGACCTGACAGTCTTGACAAAGCATTACTTCGTCCAGGAAGATTTGATAGACGTATACCAGTTGAACTTCCAGACCTTGGAGGGCGTGAAGCTATATTAAAGGTACATGCTCAAAATGTAAATGTAAGCTCAGATATAGATTATAATGCAATTGCAAGGTCCACATCAGGTGCATCTGGTGCAGAGCTTGCAAATATTGTAAATGAAGCAGCACTTTTAGCAGTTAAATCTGGTAGAGATATAGTAGAGCAACAGGATTTTGATGAATCTGTTGAAACTGTAATTGCTGGATATCAACGTAAAGGAGCTGTAATTTCAGACAAGGAAAAGAAAATTATAGCATATCATGAAATAGGTCATGCACTTGTTGCAGCTATGCAAAAACATTCTGCTCCTGTCCATAAGATTACTATAATACCTAGAACTTCAGGTGCACTGGGATATACTATGCAAGTTGCTGAAGATGAGAGTGTACTTATGTCAAAGGAAGAAGCTATCGATAAAATAACTACTTTTACAGGTGGACGTGCTGCTGAAGAGGTTATTTTTAATACTTGTACATCAGGTGCTTCAAATGATATAGAACAAGCCACTAAAATTGCAAGAGCTATGGTTACTCGCCTTGGCATGAGTGAGGAATTTGATATGGTTGCTCTTGAGACAGTAAGTAACCAATATCTAGGAGGAGACACTTCTCTTGCTTGTTCTTCAGACACTGCTGCTAAAATAGACGAGGAAGTATTTAAAATAGTAAAGACTTGTCATAAAAATGCAATTGAAATTTTAGAAAACAATATTGATAAATTACATGAACTTGCTGAATACTTACTAGAAAAAGAGACTATTACAGGTGATGAGTTTATGAAAATACTTAATTTAAAATAAAGTGATTATTATACAAAATAAAAATGCCTATTGTTAGGCATTTTTATTTTGTAATTAAACTATTTAAATTTTAAAAAATATATATTTAAATTTTTACATAATCTTAATCATTAAAAATACATATTAACTACAACTTTATACTGAAATTGATATTATAATAGTAATGAAAGGTATAAGGAGGTTTTTTAATGGATAGACCCAATCCAGATACTCTATTAGAAAAAATAAAAAATGAAGAAAAAAACTAAGTAGAGGACAATTAAAAATATTCTTTGGTTATGCAGCAGGAGTAGGAAAGACCTATTCTATGTAGGAATCTGCGCAAAACTTAAAGAAGGTAGGAGTTGATGTAGTAGTTGGATATATTGAACCACACACTAGACCAGAGACATTAGCTTTACTTGATGGCTTGGAAATTCTTCCTGTAAAGGAGATAGAATATAAATCTATAAAACTTAAAGAATTTGATTTAGATGCTGCTTTGGCAAGAAAACCAGAAGTTATATTGGTAGATGAATTTGCCCATTCTAACGTTACCGGATTAAGGCACACCAAAAGGTGTCAAGATATAGAAGAATTGTTATTAGCAGGTATAAATGTCTATACTACTGTAAATGTGCAACATCTGGAAAGTCTAAATGACATTGTTGAGATAATTACAAACGTATCAGTTAAAGAAACTATACCAGATAAGTTTTTGGATACAAACACACAATTAGAACTTATAGATGTTGAACCTGATGTACTTCTTGAAAGATTCAGTGAAGGTAAGATATATAAGAAAGAGCAGGCTATTAGAGCAAAAGATAATTTCTTTATAAAAGATAATCTAGTTGCACTTAGAGAAATTGCACTTAGAAAAACTGCAGAGAGAGTGAATAAAGAAGTTCAAATGACTAGACTATCAAAGGGTGATGTAACTGTAGTACCTACATCAGATACACTTCTTGCATGTATAAGTCCATCTCCATCTTCAGCAAAAGTTATTAGAACTGCATCTAGAATATCAGACAGTACATTTGCAAAATGGATAGCTTTATATGTTGAAACTCCAAATACAGCAAGGTTGCCGTTTGATGAACAAAAACAATTACAAAATAACCTAAAACTAGCCAAGAAATTAGGTGGTGAAATAATTGTTTTGCATGGTGAAAATATAATAGAGCAAATACTTAGAATTGCAAAACTGAGAAATGTTTGAAGAAATTATATCAGAAGCGTTACAAAAAATAAAAAAAAGAATTGAAAATGTACTTATAGATATTAATATACCAGAACAGATATTATTTGTTCCTATGGATGCAAAATTAATAGAACAAGTTCTAATTAATCTAATAGATAATTCTTTAAAATACTCAAAAGAAGATTGTAAGATAGACATAAATGTATATGAAAAAGAAGATTATGTTTGGTTTGAAGTATCTGATAATGGTCCTGGTATATCAAAAAAACTCAAAGAGCATATATTTGATAGATTTTTTACTGGAGAAGAAGGAACTAAAGATTCCAGAAAAGGTGTTGGACTTAGGTTATCAATTTGTAAATCTATAATTCAAGCTCATAAAGGCGAAATCATGGTGGAAAACAATAAAGATAAAGGTTCAACATTTAAGTTTACAGAAGTTGGTGTAGGATATAGATTAAATGATGAATAGGTATGATATATTATTAGATTGGATATTTAATGTGTGTTACAATTATACAGTTTATACAAAACGAAGATAAAGTGTGTATGCTATTATTAATTTAGTATATACATTTTATTTTTTAGTATCAATAATATGAAATATATTTTAAAATAAATATATGATACAATCTGTAATAAAAACTTAGGTTAAAAAATAAAAATATTCAATTCTTACTTTATAATAAATAATAATTATTAAAATAGTGTAAAATAATTACAATGATAATTATAGAAAATTTTTAGAATGTAAATTGAAATTTAGGAGTAGATGTATGTATATACTGAATTTAAATACAAGAGAGACTATTGAAGATTTTAGAGACAAATTTTATATAGCAGAAAATTCTTATCTTATATTAAGTGCTCCAAAAAATTTAAAATTACTCAAGGAAATATTAGATATAGATGAAATAACTTTTAATGATTGTCTTAAATTTGATGAAATAACCAAACTTGATTTATTTGATAATTATGATTTTTTGAGCCTAAATACATTTGAATTAAGAGATGGAGAAGCTGTTATAGAAGAAGTAAATATGTATTTATCAGATAATTTTATATTGGTTGTAGTCAATGAAGAGCACTTTTTGTTTGAATTTGTAAAAAATATTATTTTGAAAAATTCTCAACTTGAAAAAAATCCAGTTATCAACCTATTTAAGATAAACTATTTGATTCTTAGAGAAGTTATAAAAAATGGTTTTGAGTCTTTGGAAAAAGTTGAAGAATTAATTCTTCAAATAGAAGATGAGATGATGGACAACATTGATAAAAATCATGTATCTAGAATAAGTGATGTAAGAGGATTAACAAGGATTATAGTTAAGAATACTAGACCTCTTTTGTATATTGGAGATAGAATAGTTAAAGAAAATATAAGGTATTTAAAATATTCAAATGTGAAAAAATATAATTTAGAAAATTTTCAAGGTATAGATTTTGGAATTGATAAATTATACAATTTCGCATTATCAACACGAGAGTTAGCAGATAAACTATTAGATATTTATTCTTCTAGGGTAGGTGAAAAAACAAATCACTTGATTACAAAATTAACCTTACTAACAGCCATATCAGCACCACTTACAATTATAACTGGTATATATGGAATGAACTTTAGATATATGCCAGAGCTAAATTGGGTTTATGGATATCCAGCAACTTTATTTTTTATGTTATGTATAATTTTTGTTGGAATTATAATATTTAAAATAAAAAAATTATTGTAAATTACAGATGATTTTTAAATGATTTTATAAAAACACATCAATTGAGAAACTAATTTAAGTAAATAAAAAAATATTTTAAATTGAAAATATTTATAGAAAATATTGACAATTATATTTTCTTTGTTATAATTATTAAGCAAGAAGAATAATAAATTATAAAAATGGAGGATAATACTATGAAAGGAATATTAAAAGAACTAACAGCAAAACTTTATAGCTTTTTTTACTTTATGTTCTGGGGCTTTTATTTTAGCGCTGGCTATTTTTTTTACAAAAATACATGTAATTCCTTTCTGGTGAGGCCTTGTTTTAATGATTTTGAGCATAAGTAAATTTTATAAAAGTGATTATTTTATATATTTATGTAAGATTTAATGCTTGATAGATTATTTTAGAGAACTCATTAGTGAGTTCTCTTTTTTATTTTAAACATAAAACTATAATATTGGGAGGTAGTAAAAATGATAGTAGTATTAAAAGTAGGAGCAGATAAAAGTGAAGTTAAGAAGTTAATAGAAGCTATTGGGAGAGAAGGAGTAGAAGTTAATCCTATAGATGGGACAGAATTAACTGTTTTAGGTTTAGTTGGGGATACTAGTAAAATAGATGCTAAAAGAATAGAAGCAAATAAGATAGTTGAAAAAGTTATGCATGTAGTAGAGCCTTTTAAAAAGGCCAATAGAAAGTTTCATCCAGAACCTTCCATTATAAATGTTAATGGAATGGAAATTGGTTCAAAAAAAATTGCTATGATAGCTGGACCTTGTTCTGTTGAAACAGAAGAACAAATAGTATCTATAGCAGAAGATGTAAAAAAATCAGGTGCAGGATTCTTGAGAGGAGGAGCATTCAAACCAAGAACATCACCATACGCTTTCCAAGGTTTGAGATATGATGGTTTGGATTTATTAAAGAAAGCAAAAGAAAAGACAGGTCTTCCTATAGTTACAGAAATAATGTCAACACAAGATATAGATATATTTGAAGAAAATGTAGATGTAATTCAGGTTGGAGCTAGAAACATGCAAAACTTCGATTTATTAAAAGAGTTAGGTAAAACAAATAAAACAATACTTTTAAAAAGAGGATTATCTGCTACAATTGAAGAGTGGTTAATGTCAGCAGAATATATAATGGCTGGGGGAAATGAAAATGTAGTTCTTTGTGAAAGAGGTATAAGAACTTTTGAAACATATACTAGAAATACTTTGGATTTAAGTGCAATTTTAGCTGTAAAGAAACTTAGTCATTTACCAGTCATAGTTGACCCAAGTCATGCAGCAGGAAAATCATGGATGGTTGACTCTCTATCTAAAGCAGCAATTGCAGTTGGAGCAGATGGTCTTATAATAGAAGTTCATAATGACCCAGTACATGCACTTTGTGATGGAAAACAATCAATTAAACCAAATGAATATGATGAATTAATAAGTGAATTAAAGACTATCGCATCAGCAGTTGGAAGAGAAATATAATCTATAAAAGGATGGTTAAACGTGGAAGAAAAATTATTGGTAAATTTAAAAGAAAATAGCTACAATATATTTATTAAAAAAAATATACTAAAGAATATAGGAGAAGAAATAAAAAAAATATATTCTGGAAATAAGATTTTTATTGTAACTGACGAAAATATAGCAAAATTATATTTAAATGAAGTGAAAAATAAGTTAAGTGAGTCTGGATTTGAAATTAAATCTATAATATTAAAATCCGGTGAAGAAACGAAATCATTTAACACTCTTCCGAAGATATATGATAGTTTGCTTGACTTTAAGTTAACTAGAAAAGATTTGATTATTACTTTAGGCGGAGGGGTAATAGGTGATTTAGGTGGATTTGTGGCAGCAACTTTTTTAAGAGGTGTAAACTTTATGCAAATTCCAACATCTTTGTTAGCACAAGTTGATAGTTCTGTAGGTGGAAAGGTTGGAGTTGACCTTGATAGAGGAAAAAACTTAGTGGGAAGCTTTTATCAACCTAAAGCTGTATTTATCGACCCAAATGTATTATTATCACTTCCAGAAAAATTCTATAAAGATGGAATGGCAGAAGTTATAAAATATGGATGTATAAAAGACAAAACTTTTTTTGATAAGCTTTTAAGCTTAAAAAATAGAGAAGAAGTAATGCAACATATAGAATACATTATACATAAATGTTGCTTTATTAAAAAAACTGTAGTTGAATCCGATGAAAAAGATTTTGGAGATAGAATGCTTCTAAACTTTGGTCATACATTAGGTCATGCTATTGAGAAATACTACAATTTTACAGGCTATACTCATGGAGAAGCTGTTGGGATAGGAATGTACAAGATAACTTTGGAAAGTGAAAAAGTAGGAATTACAAAAAAAGGTACATCAGAATTTATAAAAGCAATTTTAATGAACTATAATTTGCCTTATGAGATTGAACTAAGAGATAATAAATCCATAATAGATGCTATATCTCTTGATAAAAAAAATCTAGGTGATACATTAAAAATAATACTTTTAAAGGATATTGGAGAGAGTATTATATATAATACTACTTCTAAATTTTTTCAGGAGGTAAGGTAATGGGAAGTCTAAAAATATATCCAAGTAAATTATCTGGAGATGTAAAAATCCCGCCATCAAAAAGTATGGCTCATAGGGCAGTTATTTGTTCATCTCTAAGCAATGGAAAAAGTAGAATTTCTAATATAGATTTTTCTGATGATATTATAGCTACTATAAGAGCAATGATATCATTAGGAGCTATTATAGAAAGAAAAGAAGATATTTTAGAGGTTTCAGGAATTTTTTCTAAAGAAGGAATTTTAAATAGAGAAAATCAGTTAAATCAACCTAAATTAACGATAGATTGTAATGAATCTGGCTCTACTTTGAGATTTTTAGTACCTATATCTTTAGCATTTGATGGTGTAAAAAGGTTTATAGGTAGAGGGAATCTTGGAAAAAGACCACTTGATACTTATTATGAGATATTCGATAGACAGAATATAGAATATAGTTATAAAGAAAATCAACTGGATTTGATTATATCAGGAAAGCTTAAGCCAGATGAGTTTAGAGTAAAAGGAAATATAAGTTCTCAGTTTATAACAGGTTTATTATTTATATTGCCTACATTAGAGAGTGATTCAAAGATAATAATTACAACTGAGCTAGAGTCTAAAGGATATTTAGACTTAACTCTTTCAACTATGAAAGATTTTGGAATAGAAATTATAAATAACGACTATAAAGAATTTATTATAAAAGGAAATCAAAGGTATAAAGCGAGAAATTATAAAGTTGAAGGGGATTATTCTCAAGGAGCATTTTATTTATCAGCAGATGCTATAGGAGAAGATATCAGTATATTGGACCTTAGAGAAGATTCTCTTCAAGGAGATAGTGAAGTAATTGAGATTTTATCTAGAATGGGAATGGAAATATTAAGAGAAGATAACAAAATAAAAGGAATAACAAATTGTTTAAACAGTACTTTGATAGATGCATCTCAATGCCCAGATATAATACCTGTATTATCTGTGGTAGCAGCTTTAAGTAGAGGAAAAACTACAATAATTAATGCTGGCAGACTTAGAATTAAAGAATGTGATAGACTTCATGCAATAAATGTTGAGCTAAGTAAACTTGGAGCAAATATAAAAGAGAAAGAAGATAGTTTGATAATTGAAGGAGTAAGCAAATTAAATGGTGGAGTAGAGGTATGGAGTCACAAAGACCACAGAATTGCTATGACACTTGCAATTGCTTCTTGTAGATGTGATAAACCAATAATATTAAGAGATTTTGAGTGTGTATCAAAGTCGTATCCACATTTTTTTAAAGACTTTGAGATGTTAGGAGGACGAATTGATGAGTGGAATATGGGGAAATAATTTAAAAATATCTATTTTTGGAGAATCTCATGGAAATGCTATAGGTATAAATATAGATGGACTTCCTTCAGGAATTGAACTCGACCTTGATAGGATTGATAAAGAAATGAAGAGGAGAGCTCCTGGAAAAAATTCTATATCAACTTCCAGAAATGAAAGTGATATACCAGAAATTCTAAGTGGATATTTTGATGGAAGAACTACAGGAACACCATTATGTGCAATCATAAGAAATAGTGATACTCGCTCAAAAGATTATGGAGAGCTTAAAAATTTAATGAGACCAGGACATGCAGATTACACAGGATATATGAGATATTCCGGCTTTAATGACTACAGAGGTGGAGGCCATTTTTCAGGTAGAATAACAGCTCCATTAGTATTTTGCGGTGCTATATGTAAACAAATTCTATCGCAAAAAGGAATAGAGATAGGAGCACACATAAAAAAAATTAAAAATATAGAAGATATGAGTTTTGATTATGTAGGTATTTCAAAGCAACAATTATCAAATTTGCAAACTTTAGAACTACCCTTACTTGATTTAACAAAAGAAAAAGCTATGAAGGATACTATTATAGATGCAAAAAATCAAGGTGATTCAGTTGGTGGTATAATTGAATGTGCAGTGGTGGGTGTTAATGTAGGGGTAGGGAATCCATTTTTTGATTCTGTTGAATCTACTTTATCACATTTATTATTTTCTGTTCCATCTATAAAAGGTGTAGAGTTTGGCTTAGGTTTTGAACTTACAGATATGTATGGTTCTCAAAGTAATGACGAAATGTATTATGAAGGAAATCAAGTTAGGAGTAAAACAAATAATAATGGAGGGATTATTGGAGGCATTACAACTGGAATGCCAATAATTTTCAAAGTGGCAATCAAGCCAACTCCATCAATTAGTAGAAAGCAGGACACAGTTAATATAAAAGATAAAAAAAATGATATTTTATCTATTAAAGGAAGACATGACCCTTGTATAGTTCAAAGAGCTATACCTGTAATAGAAGCAGTAACGGCTATTGGAATTTTTGATTTGATGAAAGGACGATAATAATGGAGGATTTAACTAGCTATAGAAATGAAATTGATAATATAGATAAAGAACTTATTCAATTATTTGAAAAGAGAATGAATACAGTTCTTGAAATTGCTAAACATAAAATGAAAAATAACACTACGATACTTCAAAAAGATAGAGAAGAAAAAGTATTAAGCAGGGCCGTAAATAATTTAGATAATAAAGCATATTCACAAGAAACTATACAATTTTTTAATTCTATAATGGAAGTTAGTAGAGGGTTACAAAAAAGATTAATAAATAATGATGGTGAACAGAAAATTGAATATAGTCTAGATGCATCAAATAGGAAATTTGATTTGTTACATATAGATAAATATAAATCTTTAAAATACGAATTAAATAAAAAAAATATCCTAGTAGGATTTCCAGGAATATCAGGCTCATTTACAGAAGAAGCACTCAATAAATTCTTCAACAAAAAAACATACAAAAAACAATTCAAAGAATTCAAAGATGTTTTCATAGCACTTAAAAACAGAGAACTAGATTATGGGATAATACCTATAGAAAATTCATCTACAGGAGCGATTTCTGAAACTTATGACCTCTTAAGAAAGTATGATTTTTATATAGTTGGAGAAGAATGCATAAAAATAGACCAAAATTTGATTGGAATAAAAGGTACAAAACTTGAAGATATAAAAGAAATATATTCTCATCCACAAGGTATAGGACAAAGTAGTGAATTTTTAAAACAAAATAGTACATGGAAATTGATACCATTTAATAATACAGCAACAAGTGCTGAACTTGTAAAAAAACTTCAAGATAAAACAAAAGCAGCAATTGCAAGTAAAAAAGCTGCAAATATTTATGGATTAGAAATAATAAGCCCTTGTATAAATGATATTACAAATAATTATACAAGGTTTGTAGTAATTAGTAATCAGATACACATTGAGGAAGAATCAAACAAGATGAGCATAGTATTTTCGGTTGAACATGAAGCAGGAAAACTTTATAAAGTGTTAGGATACTTTGCTAAAAATAATATAAATATGACAAAAATAGAATCAAGACCTATGAAGAATACTTCATGGAGATATTTCTTTTATATAGATTTTGAATGTTCTATATATAATTCAAAAGTATATGATTTATTGGAGTTGATAGAACATAATACAGCATACTTTAAATTTATGGGTGTATATAAAAATAAAATTGAATAATCAATATAATTCTTTGTTTGACTATATTTATCAGGAGGTGTAAATATGAATTTTTTTGGTCTAGTAGGTGAAAAACTTTCTCACAGTGTTTCCCCTCAAATACACAAGAGAATATTTGAGATATTAAATATTGAAAGTGCCTATAAAAATTTTGAAATTTCAAAAGAAGATATATCTAAGTTAGATGGTGCTATAAAATTATTAGGAATCCAAGGAATAAATGTTACTGTACCATATAAGGAGCGTATTATGGAATATCTGGATTTCATATCACCAGAGGCAAAACGTATAGGAGCAGTTAATACAATTTTACTCAAGGAAAATATGTTATACGGTTATAATACAGATTACTTTGGTCTCGACAGTATGTTTAAAAAGGCTAATATTGATATTCAAGGAAAAGTAGCTGTGATATTAGGAACTGGTGGAGCATCTAAAGCCGCCCTTACATATCTTCTTGATTCTGGAATAGAGAAGGTTTACGTTTCAACCAGAAAAAAAGGTAACAAAAAATTATTAAATAATAAAGCTATATTAATAGACTATGAAGAACTTAAATGTATAAAAGGAGATATAATATTAAATGCTACACCAGTAGGTATGTACCCTAATATAGGAATATCGCCAGTGCCAAAATCTATTATACAAAATTTTGATACATTAGTAGATTTAATTTACAATCCTGGAGAAACAGAATTTTTAAGAGTTGGTAATAGTATAGGTAAAAAAACTTGTGATGGTTTATATATGTTGGTAGGGCAAGCAATAAAATCTCAGGAAATTTGGCAAGATACTAAAATAGATACTGGTATTTTAGATGTTATATATAATGAATTAAAATTAGAGTTTTTATAAGGGGGATTGTTATGATAAATAAAGTAAAAGAAAAACTAATATTAATAGGTATGCCTGGTAGTGGAAAGACTACAATAGGTAAACTTCTGGCTCAAGAATATAATTGTAGTTTCTGTGATATGGATGATTACATAAGTCAAATATCTCAAAAAAGCATAACAGAATTATTTTCAGAAGGAGAAGGTGTTTTTAGAGACTATGAGACTCAAGCATGTAAAGAACTTTCTATAAGTGATAAGACAGTAGTATCTACAGGTGGTGGTGTAATAAAAAAGAATGTCAACATGGATATATTAAAAGAAACAGGTATAATAGTTTTTATTAATAGACCTATACAAAGGATTTTAGAAGATATAAATATTAATCCAAGACCCTTATTAAAAAATGGAAAAGATAGATTGTATAATCTTTATAATGAGAGAATAAATCTTTATAAAAGATTTTCAGATATAGAAATTTTAAATGATAAATCGTTAAATAATGCTGTATATAACATTACAAATGAAATCAGTGAAAATTTTGAATTTGCATTTAAAGAAAAATAATCTAGGAGGAAGTAAAAATAATGAATATTGTTATTGTAGGGCTAGGAGTTATAGGAGGCTCTTTTGCTAAGGCATTAAAAAAAGCTGGATATGAAAATGTATTTGGAGTAGATGTAGAATTAGAAACTTTAAAGAAAGCAGAAGAAGCAAAAATTATAAAAAAAGGATGTACTACAGGTAAAGAGCTATTTAAAAAAGCTGATTTAATTATATTGTCTATATATCCTAGATTAATTGTAGATTTTTTAAATAATAATAAAGACTTTTTTAAAAAAGGAACTATAATTACTGATACTACAGGAATAAAAGAAACACTTATCAATGATGTGTTGCAAATTATTCCAGGTGATATAGATTTTATATTTGGTCATCCCATGGCAGGTAGGGAAAAAAAGGGAATTGATTTTGCAAGTGAAGAAGTTTTTAATGGTGCAAATTACATAATTACTCCAACTGGTAAAAATAATATAAAAAACTTAGAATTGGTTGAAAATTTAATTTTAGATATAGGATTCAAAAGAGTAAAAAAACTAACTTCACAGAAGCATGATGAGATTATAGCTTTTACATCTCAGCTACCTCATGTTATGGCAGTTGCTCTAATAAATAGTGATGAAGAAGGTAGAGATACAGGTAAATTTATTGGAGATAGTTATAGGGACTTAACTAGAATTGCAAATATGAATGAAGACTTATGGAGCGAACTTTTTTTAGGGAATAGAGATAATTTACTAAAAGCTATAGAGAATTTTGAATCAGAAGTAAACTTAGTAAAAGATGCTATCTTTAATAATGATAAAAACAAATTGATAGAATATTTTAAAAAATCATCAATAAGAAGAGAGGCTTTAGAAAAATAAAGATTGCTATTTAAGCTATATATAGATGGGTATAAATATAAACGATAGTATATTTAATTATATTAGTAACTATAGATTCAATATAATTAAATATGCTATTGATGTATTTATACCCTTAAATATTATTATCCTGTAAATAGTATTTATTTAAATTGCCCTTTATCAATAATTTATAAAACTTAATTGTAAAAAACAGTTATTAATAGTAAAATAAAGTGAATCAATTATATTATAATTACTAAGGAGGGTGAGGTGTAGATATTTGAAAAACAGTAGACCGATAGTAAAAAATACATCAATAGCATTTATAGTATTATTCTTTTTTAGTATATTTGCATTTTTTTACGTAAGTAATATGGATAGAGTGTTAGAATATGAAACAAAAAATTATTTATCTGAAATTAGTGAAGAAAGCAAAATTGTCATTAATAGCAAATTGACAAGTAATTTAAAAGAATTAGAAAATATTTCTAAACTTTTAGAAACCGAGGAAGATTTCAATTTAGAAAAAACTTTAAAAATGTTGAAATCATTTAATAAAAGAAGTGATTACAATAATATAGGGATGATTTTACCTAATGGGAAAGGTTATGCTGAAGGAATCTTTGGAACAGATTTTTCAGATAGAGACTATTTTAAACTTGCTATTAGAGGTAAAGCTAATATATCAAAACCATTAATAGATAAATCTACTGGAAAACTTACTAAAACATACGCTGTACCATTATATAATAAAGGTAAGATAGTTGCTGTAATTGCAGCCGATTATAATTTTGAATTTATATCTGAATTCTTGTCTATTTCTACATTTAATGGCGAAGGTTTTTCACTTATATGTGATAGTAATGGTAAGATAATTATTCCGCCTTATCATAAAAATTTAAACTCGAATATTACAAATCTAGCTCAAATTAACTTTGAAAAAAGCTTTACTTTTAAAAATATGAAAATATCAGACCAAGGTGTAGTAGAAGTTAAAGAATCAGAGAGAAAATTTTATATGGCATATACATCTCTAGAAATCAATGATTGGTTTATAGCATCTTTTGTTCCAAAAATGGTTGTATCTAAAAAACTAAATAGTCTAATAATAGTTACAATTATTGGATGGATTATACTTTCATTTTTATTTTTAGGTATCATAATCTACATATTATACTCAAAGGCACATAGTCAAAAAACTATAGAAAAAATAGCGTATACAGATTTTGTGACTGGTTATTCCAATTGGAGAAAATTTGAATTAGATGTTACAAATTTATTGAAAAAAGCATCACAAAATGATAAATATGCAATGGTTATATTTGATATTGATAAATTTAAAGCAATTAATGACATATATGGTCATAAAAAGGGAAACGTAATCTTAAAAAACATTGCCAATACTTTAAGTGAATTAACTGATGATAATGAAACTTTTGCTCGTGTAAGTGCTGATAATTTTAATATATTGTTAACATATGACACAAAAGAAGATATAATAAATATTATCAAAAGAATTATTATAAATAATGAACTTATAAACTTATCTTTTGGAATCTATGAAATCAAAGATAAGACTCTATCTGTAAGTGCATATAGTGATAGAGCTTCACTTGCAAAATCATCAATAAAAAATAATAGTGATGTAAATTTTGCATTTTTTAATGATGAATTAAGAGATAAATTATTACTTGAAGATAAGATAGAAAAAGAAATGGAATATGCACTTGAAAATGGTCAATTCGTAATGTATTTACAACCAAAATATAATATTAAATTAGATAAATTTTGTGGAAGTGAAGCCCTAGTCAGATGGCAATATACAGAAAAAGAAATCATATATCCAGGTGATTTTATTCCTATCTTTGAAAAAAATGGATTTATCAAAAAGATTGATATGTACATATTAGAACAAGCTTGTAAAGAAATCAGGTCTTTATTTGATAAAGGAATTTCACCTTTACCTATATCTGTAAACTTCTCAAGAGTTGATTTTTTAAAAAAAGACTTTATTTCAAAAATAGTAAATATATGTGATAGATATAAAGTACCATATAATTTAATAGAGGTTGAAATTACTGAATCTAGTATGTTTGGAGATACTGATATTCTATTTGATGTAAGTCGAAATCTACAGGATATTGGTTTTATAATTTCAATGGATGATTTTGGCTCAGGATATTCTTCTGTAAATATGCTTAAAAATATCCCATTAAATGTAATAAAATTAGATAGAGGATTTTTTATAGATGATAAAGATATTGATAAGAGTCAAATTGTTATAAAAAGTATAGTTTCTCTCATTAAACAATTAGGAATAAGTGTTGTTGCTGAAGGAATCGAGACAAAAAGTCAAATAGAAATGTTAAAAAAAGCAAACTGTGATATTGTTCAAGGATATTATTTTTCAAAACCATTACCAATTAAAGAATTTGAAAAATTAGTCTATAAAATATAGTCAATAAATTTTAAATGGGAGGTGATGATTAAGTGATAAGAGCAAAATCGTTAAAAAGTGTACTGAGTATTATTTTAATATTTTTATTTACAATAATTTCTTTTTCTGATTTTGCGTTTAAAACGAATGTTCAAGAAGAAGAAAATAATAAAGTTAATTTAAAAGAAATATCTTTACAAAGTTCTAATGCTATAAAAATAAAATTAGATAGTTCCTTATCCTTTATAAAAAGTGTGGCAAATATGGTTTCATACTTTGACACTATAGATAAACCGGAAATAATCCCATTATTAGCTAGTGTATCAAAAGAATCTGATTTTCAAAGAATTTCTATTGTATCTCCTGATGGTACAAGCCATACTAGTGATGGTAAAATTATGAATGTCGCAAATTATCAATACTTTAAGAAAGCAATTAGTGGAGAAAGTAATATATCTGAAGTTGTAAAATCTCCAATTGATGGAAAAGATACTTTTGTTATAGCTACCCCTATACTTAATAAGAATAACAAAGTAATGGGTATTTTGTATGGTTCTTACTACAATGACAAATTAGCTGAATTAATAGATATAACAAGTTTTAACAGTGAAGGATATATAGATATATTTGAATCTAGTGGACAGTTTGTTCTAAAATCTTCACATACAAACGAGTTGATTAAATCAAGTAGTAATATATATGACATATTTAAAAAGGCTTCTTTTGATGATGATGACTACAACTATAAAAAAATATATGAAGATACAAAAAATAACAAGAGTGGTTTTGTATCATATGAATACAAAGGAGAAAAGCGTTATGCTACTTATACCCCAGTTGGTGTAAATGATTGGTATGTACTTTCTGTGATACCACAATATACTGTAAGAAAAAATATTGATAAAATAAACCAATTAGCATTTTCGCTTATTTTTAAGGTGTTCTTGTTGTTTGTCATACTTATAACATATATATTTTATAAAAATAATAAATCACAAAAACATATATTAAAAGCTAACAAAGAAATATCATCTATTACAAATAGTATTCCTGGAGGAGTACAAAAGTGTACTATTGGTGAAACGTGCGAGTTTAACTTTTTAAGTGATGGATTTATAGATTTGTCTGGTTATACAAGAGAAGAACTAAAAACATTATTTAATAATAATTTTTATAGTTTAATACATAAAGATGATGTTAAAAGAATAAAAAGAGAAATTTCTGAACAACTTTACAAAAACAAAACTATTGAATTAGAATACAGAATTATAACAAAAAGTGGTGACATAGTATGGGTTTTGGACAAGGGAGAACTTATAACAGAACCTGATGGAAAAGAGTATATTTGCTGTGTCACTGTAGACATTACTAAAACAAAAAAATTAGAACAAGAAATGGAACAAAAAAATCTAGAACTTGAAATGGTATCAGAAAATATTTTAGGTGGTATACTCATAACAGAATTTAATGAGGATTTTACTATAAAATACACTAACTCTGGTTATCTTTCAATAATTGGATATACAAATGAACAATTAAAAAATGAACTTCAATATAAAGCATGTAATCTTGTTTTTTATGATGATAGAAAAAAAATTCTTGAAAATATACAACATCAGTTAGATACAAAAGGTATAGCTGTATGTGAACATAGAATAAGAAGAAGAGATGGTGCGATTATCTGGGTTTCTATAAAAGGAAGACTTATTATTGATGATGATGGTAGTAAAAAAGGTATTTGGATTCTAACTGATATAACAGACTTGAAAAATGCAGAACAAAAACTTAAAATCAATGAGGAAAGATTTAGAATTGCATTAAAACAAACATCAAACACTATATTTGAGTATGATATAAAAACTAAATCACTTTTAAATACTAGTAAAGAACTTGATAAATATAATATTTATCAAATTGCTAAAAATGTTCCATATTCTCTAGTAGAATCAGGAATTATTCATAAAGATTTTAGTGATGATTTCATAAACATGTATGAGAATGTAATAAATGGAGCAAAAACGGCAAGTTCTGTAGTTAAGATAAAACTTCCAGATGAAAGTTATATATGGAACAAGATTACTTTAACTACTATTTTTGATGAGGATGGTAACCCTGTAAGAGCAATAGGTATACAAGAAGATATAAGCAAACAAAAAGAAGCAGAGATAAGATATAACCAAGAAGGTAAGTATCATTCAGCTATATTGTCAGAAGCAATGATAACTTATGAAATAAATGTATCAAAGGACACTTTTATCAAAGGAAATGAAAATTGGCACAAACCATTTGGAATTAAGCCTGACAATAGCTATTCTGAAATGGTAAAAACTATAGCAAACAGTATTATCCACAAAGACAATAAAGAAGTATTTTTAAATACATTTTTATGTAAAAACCTATTAGATGCATATAAAAATAATGTAACTGAAATAAAATTGGAATATCGAAGAATGAATCAAGAAAATAAAATGATTTGGGTCATTTGCACAATGCACTTAATAAAAGATTCTATTACGAATGATATAAAAGCACTTGCTTATGTCAAAGATATTGATAATCAGAAAAATGAAGAAATCAGATTAAAACTAAAAGCTGAAAGAGATACTCTTACAGGATTATATAATAAAGGTACTACAGAAAAGTTGATTAATGATTTTTTAAATTCCGAGGAAGCAAATTCAGGAATTCATGCTTTTTTAATTGTTGATATAGATAATTTTAAATCTGTGAATGATAATTTAGGACATGTATTTGGAGATAAAGTATTATTCGAAGTTTCTAAACACTTAAAACCTATATTTAGAAAAGATGATATAGTAGGTCGTATTGGTGGAGATGAGTTTATAGTATTCTTAAAAAACATCCAATCTTTCGAGAATGTTAAAAAGAAAGCAGAAAAAATCTGTGATATATTTAGAAATTCTTATACTGAAAATAAAAAGACATATAAGATATCTGGTACAGTTGGAATCTCATTTGTTCCAGAACATGGAACTATATTTAAAGAACTTTATCAAAAAGCGGACATAGCACTTTATTATGCAAAGAGTAAAGGTAAAGATAAATATGCACTTTATAATGATTGTATCTACCAGAATAAACTTGATAATAATATAAGTGATAATAATATAAAAGTAACAAATGAATGTGAAAAATCTAAGTCGGCACTTAAAGAAGTCCTTGATTCTGTTGATAATTATGTATATATAGTAAATCCAAATACTTATGAACTTATTTTTATCAACAATAAGGTATCACATCTAGATTCAGAGATAAAATTGGGAGAAACTTGTTATAAAGCATTATTAAAATCTAGTAGCCCATGCAATAATTGTCCTCTTAATGGATTGAAAGAAAATAAACATTCAAAATTCAGAATGGAGACAAATATATTTGATACAAATATCAGTATAGCAAGTTGGATTAATTGGATAGATGGAGAATATAACTGTCTTATAGAATGTATAGATACTTCTTTATAAAAAAATAAATAAAAAGGATTTTGACGATATGTTAAATAGTATAAGTTTGATATTAGGTATAATATTTGCAATTTACTATTTTTATCTTAAAATAGTTTTTGGAGGAATTTCATTTAGTGAGATTTTCTTAGTTGTAGGAATTCTACTAATTGTTTATCAAATATTTAAGAAAAAAATCAAAGAAAAGAAGGTTTTTTATAGAGTGTTAAAGATAATAATCAGTATTTTTTTAATAGTATTCATAATCACTGAGAGTTTAATTGTTTTTTATCCTAAAAATAGTTTTGAGTCAAAAAGTGATTATCTATTGATTTTAGGAGCTTCTGTAAAGAAGACTATACCAAGCACAACTTTGAAGGGAAGATTAGATACTGCATTGAAATATTTAAAAATTAATGATGATTGTTATGTAGTAGTATCTGGTGGCAAAGAAAGTGGAGAAAATATAACTGAGGCAAAAGCTATGAAAGATTATCTTATAAAAAATGGTGTAGATAAGAATAGGATAATAGAAGAAGATAAATCCACTAATACTTATGAGAACTTTAAGTATTCAAAGTTGAAGATAGAAGAACATAATGAAATAAAATTAAAAAATTTAAAAATCAAAATAGTGACAACAGATTTTCATGTTCTTAGAAGTAAAATATTAGCATATAGAAATGGATATAAAAATACTTCTTTTTATGCTAGTAAATCAAAACTTTCATTTGTACCTACTTATTACACAAGAGAATTTTTTGCATTATGGAAAACCATTGTTTTTGATAGATAACAAAAAAGGGGTGTCTCAAAATGAATTTTTTAGTTCATGAGGCACTTTTTTTGTAATATATTTTTCCCATGGCTAAATTCACTTTGGATTTTATA
>NZ_JAGWCV010000035.1:0-36479 GCF_020657735.1 Clostridioides sp. ZZV15-6383
GTATTATAATAATAAAAGAAAACAATGGGGATTAAAAAAGATGACTCCTGTACATTACAAGAATCATCTTATGGTTTCATAATCACTCCGTGGTTTTTTAACTGTCCGATATAAAGGTCTCAGTTCATTTTTATATCACCCCACATCATTGTACATTTCAGGTGGCGATATGAGAACGAAATAGAATTTTATGTTTAGTAGTATTTAATTTCATTAATATATTATTTCAGGGAAACGTTTCCCAAAGCGGAAACATCGTTGCCATCGTTTTGAGACAAAGTTATAATTATTAAGTAGCTTACAAGTAACGACGACATAAAGGTGAAAAAATGCGCCTATAATCGTAGACGCAACTTGAACTTTACATTTAGAAACAGAAAGATGGTGGGCATTTCCGCAGAATACGAGTACAATCACATTACAGTTTAATTCAACAGGAGGTCGCATTATGACATTAGGAGAAAAAATATCAAAACTTCGCAAGGAGAACAATATCACTCAAGAACAGTTGGCATCTATGTTTGGGGTATCAAGGCAGGCTATTAGCAAGTGGGAAAGCGATGTAGCATATCCTGAGACGGATAAACTGTTAAAGATGAGCGAGATGTTTAAGTGCTCGTTGGATTATCTATTGAGAGATAGTGAAGCTGCTCAAATCCCGCAATATAAAGCGTCGGTGCTTCAGAGCATTGATTACAGCCGTTTTATTGGAGCGTGGTGCAATATCGATCTAAAGAACTGGGACAGCGGTTATTATATGGCTGCTATTATCGGGCAGGACAATCAATACATTTATTTTTATCAAACGGATAGAAGCAAAAGCCTAAAATATGGGATAGTATTAAAACAACATATTGATACTGTTACCAAACTTGAATTGGGAATAAAAAAGCAAAATTTGCTTCCGGTACTTCCCGACACCATGCCATCTATTTGCGATCCGTTCAAGCCCCTGCTTGACAGGATTTGCACCGTACAGATGCACTCGCCGAACCTTGCAACATTTATACTTTCTACAGATGGGTATCAAAAAGTTATGGTAACATCCATCAGTGCTGACAGTATACAAATCAAGGACAATAACTCAGTTGTTATTCTCAATAAAAAGGATATTGTAGGGATCGTGGAAAGTTAATTCGAGCCATGTGCCGCACAACGGTAAATAAAAAAAACCGTTGTTGTAGCGGCAGAATAGCTATGCCACTAAACAAAATACAGTAACCTAACGGCGGTTTTGAAATCACAATCAAAGCCGCTGTTTTCTTTTTAGAAAGTAAACTTGGTGGGTGTATTAAAGTTACCCTTTTTTAAGGATACGGCGGTATCTAAGGAGGTATCGCCGTGTTTCTTTTTGTTCAATCGATTGGTGATTTATCAAAAAAATCCCAACTTTATCGTGGGGTGATTCCGGACAGTTACACGAAATTAAAAACTACATAGCAGGAAATAAACACGCCTATGCCCGATTGAAATTTGATGAATTTCAGTCGGGCATTTTTGCGTATATAGACCCTCGGTGTCGTTCACCTCCCACCGTCCTTTCAAATTCAGCTCTTAACCAAAATTTGAAAGGATGGTACAACCATGAAAACAATAAACTTGAAAGATTACTATGCCCATGTGACCGAGGACACATATATTGATATTCCCGATGAAGTATTTGACATTTTTGAGGAACACCGCAAAGCGGAGCAAGCCTATCAAAGCAAGGTGTATTATCACAAAGCGTACTACTCCCTTGACCGTGGCGATGGGATTGAACACAGTGCTCTGTTTGTATCCCTCTCGCCCGATGAGATTTACGAGCGTAAACTCACGAGGGAACAGCTCCACGCTGCCATAGCCACCTTGCCTGATAAGCAAGCAAAACGCATCTATGCTCATTTCTTCTTGGGCATGAGTATAACGGCTATCGCTAAAGCTGAGGGAGTGAATAAAAGCCAAGTAACTCGCTCAATTAACCGTGGGCTATCACATCTTGAAAAGTATTTGAAAAATGTTTTGTAACAGGAGCAACAAATAAGCTCCTTTTCTAAAGGTATATGAGAGGAAGTCTTTTCTCTCATATAGCAAAGGTTATATTTCGCTCTTTGACAACCGAATATACGATATTTTGAGTACATTACTTATGTGAGCCGAAAGACAAAGCGACTTAACAGACATCGCCATGACAGCGGTATGGGGAGGTGAATAGAATACCGCCCGAGCGACAAATGGACTGTTAGACCGAGTGTGGCACACTCGTCCGCAATGACCCACATAAGGGATAGTGATACTTCGATACGTTTAGCCCCCGATACGATAGAAACAGGGGGAGTTCCTGCGGTATGCGTGGCTTTTGAAAGGACAAGCTACGGTACTATGGGGCTATGATAGCTGTGCCAACAGCAACTCAAAATATCCCCTTTGTCGGGGTGCGTGGCAAATACGGCAAACAGGTGATTTTATCGCACCGCACTTTTATTTCATGTAAATTTGCGGTGCGTTTATTTATGCTATTTCTAATATGGTGACAAACTTTTCATAAATAGAAAAATTGCTTATACTCTATGTAAGCAATGCACTTGGAGGTGATTGCGAATGGAAAATGTCAAAAATATGCCCAAAGATGCTATGAAAGCTCCTGCCCCCAATCATACATTTGAGAAAACAAAAGCATATCAGGATTTCATAAATGTGCTTTCTCAGATTATAGAAAAACATGGTGCAGAAGTTTTGAATGAAATAAGTGGTACTAAGTAGGAAATACATCTACTTGATATTTTCCAATAATTTATTGGAGGTATGACTATGAACAGGAGTGGAAAAAGATGTGTACTTTACCCTCGGGTAAGTACCGAAATGCAGGTTGATGGCTTCAGCTTGGACGGACAAAAAAATAGCTTAAAACGATTTGCGGATAGAGAAGAAATGGAAATCGTAAATATCTATGAAGATGCAGGCAAGTCCGGCAAGTCCATTGAGGGCAGACCTGCCTTTAAACAGATGCTTAATGATATTGAAAATGGATTGAGCATTGATTATGTCTTAGTTTATAAGCTCTCCCGCTTTGGGCGAAATGCAGCCGATATTCTTAATTCTTTGGAGCATATCCAATCCTTTGGTGTGAATTTGATTTGCATTGAAGAAGGAATTGACTCATCACAGACAAGTGGAAAGCTTTTAATCTCTGTGCTGTCTGCTGTTGCTGAAATAGAGCGTGAAAACATCATTGAGCAGACTATGAACGGGCGAAAAGAAAAAGCTCGTCAAGGCGGTTGGAATGGTGGCTTTGCTCCCTATGGCTACTATCTCAAAGATAAGCAGCTTTTTATCCAAGAAGATGAAGCTGAAGCGGTACGCATTATCTTTGATAAATATGTGAATGGGAATATGGGATTTTATAAAATCGCCAACTATCTTAATTTACAAGGTATTCAAAAGGTTAAACGAGATAACGGGACACTAACCCAATGGAGTACCCATTTTGTCAGAATGATAATTGACAACCCTGTGTACATGGGAAAAATTGCTTTTGGCAGACGCACAAGAGAAAAGGTCAAAGGCACTAAGAATGAATACCGCCAAGTACACCAAGATGATTATATCCTTGCTGACGGTCAGCACGATGGCATTATCAGCGAGGAGCTGTGGACACAGGCACATGAAAAACGAGAAATAACAGGTGTGAAATCTCCCTCTAAAATTGGTCGGGACAGGGCACACTTGTTAAGCGGTATCTTAAAATGCCCTAAATGCGGCGGACCGATGTATACCAATAAACACGCTTGGACAAACAAGGACGGTACATATAAAGAGATTTACTATTATGTGTGCAGCAAGGCTCGCACCGCCAGAGGAAAAAGCTGTGACTATAAAGCAATGCTTAAAAAAACCGACATTGAGCCACTTGTCATTGAAGCAATCAGGGAGCTGATTAAGAATGAGGATTTTGCAACTGAAATAAAATCAAAAATAGGCAAACAGATTGACACCTCTACTCTCGACAGAGAACTAAAAAATTACGAGGGTAAACTTAGGGAAGTGGATTTGAATAAAACCCGCCTTGAAAATGAAATTGACAGCTTGCCGGAGGATACCCGTTTCAGAGAACGCAAGCTCCATGATATGACACTCCGGCTTGATGGTCTATATGACATCATCGTAGAGCTTGAAGAAAAAATCGAGGACGTTAAGCTACGTCGCAAGGCTGTGGAGCAGGACGCTATTACTTTAGAGAACATCTATACCCTGTTGGCAAACTTTGATAAGGTATATGACAAAATCAGCGATGAAGAGAAAAAATCCCTAATTTCTTCGCTAATCAAAGAAATAGAGATTTTCCCATGTGATGAATCAGAGCTGCCTCTGAAGTCCATTTTATTTAATTTTCCGGTGTATAAGGACGGTGGAGATGTTTACGAATTTTTGTGGGACAAAAGTACGCACGTCTCACAATGTGGCGTATTTGGGAACATATCCATACACTTAACCATCTTAATCTCATAACCATAGCCCTTAAAATCAACCAAATCAACAACCAAAGACTTAGGATTACAAGAAATATAAACAATCTCCTTAGCACCAAATCCACAAATATCCCTAATAGCATCCTTATGAATACCTGGTCTAGGAGGGTCAACAATAATCAAATCAGGCTTGTCCTTCAAATCCTTAACAACCTTAGCCACATCCCCAGCAATAAACTCACAATTAGTAAGCCCATTCAACTTAGCATTCTCATTAGCAGCAACAACAGCTTCCTCAACTATCTCAATACCATACACTTTCTTAGCAGCACCAGCCATAACCTGTCCAATAGACCCAGTACCACTATACAAATCAAACACAACTTTATCATTGTAATCTCCAATAAAATCCCTAGCAATACTATAAAGAACTTCAGCTCCCTTAGTATTGGTTTGGAAAAACGAAAATGGTGAAATCTTAAACTTAAGCCCTAAAATCTCCTCTTGTATATAATCTCTTCCATATAACACTCTTAACTCATCACATTGGACTGCATCTGCTAAGCCATCATTAATAGTATGAAGTACCCCTACCAACTCAGCTTTTAAATCAACCCCTAAAAGCATATCTTTAAATTCATTCATATCAAAATCTTCTTGAGAAGAAGTTACTATATTAACCATAATCTCATTAGTATGAATCCCTTTTCTAACTACAAGATGTCTCAAATATCCTTTATGATTCATTGTTCTATAATAAGGAAGCTTTTTTTCATTAAAAAACTCTACACTAGAAACTAATATCTTTGAGAAGTCTTCATCAACCAACATACACTCTTCAACAGTTTGTATATCTATATGCTTTCCTTTTTTATGAAGACCTAATGTCAAAGGTCCATTTTTTACTTCATCTCCAAAAGTATATTCCATCTTATTTCTATAATATTTGTTTTCTGGACTTCCTTCTATCCCTAAAAACTGAAATCCAAATAGGTCTTGCTTTAAAAATAAGTCCATAACTTGTTTTTCTTTTATTTCTAATTGTTTTTCATATGGTACTGACAATAGCGTACATCCTCCACACTCTCTAAAGTGCTTGCAAGGTATTTCAGTTTCAAGTGGTGAGTCCTCTAATAATTCTATCATCTTAACTTCTGCTTTCTTACTTCTAACCTTTTTAACACCAGCTCTTACTTTTTGCCCACTTATTCCACCCTTCATATGGATAACTCTATCTCCAACTTGGCTTAAAGATGTACCACCAAATTCCATTTTATCTACTTCAAATTCTATAACATCTTTTTTCTTCACAGACATTCCTCCAATTTACTATAGTATCTTTATTATCTTTCTTCAATCAATTTTACTTCTTCATCTGTTAACTCTCTATACTCACCTAACTCTAAACTTTCATCCAATTTTAAATTGCCCATAGACAATCTTTTTAAGTATACTACTTTTTTGCCTACGCTTTCAAACATTCTTTTTACTTGGTGAAACTTACCTTCATGTATTGTAAGCTCTATTTCTGATTCATCATCACTTTTTAATATATTTAACTGTGATGGCATAGTTTTATATCCGTCATCAAGCACTACACCTTCTAAAAAAGCTTTTACATCTTCTTCAGTAACTACTCCATCAATTTTTGCATAATAAGTCTTAGGCACATGCTTCTTAGGAGATAAAACTCTATGAGAAAGCTTTCCATCATTAGTTAAAACTAATAATCCCTCTGTGTCTTTATCTAACCTTCCAACAGGAAATGGCTCAAAAGCTAAGTATGATAAATCAATTAAATCTAAGACCGTTGGGTCGTATTTATCTGTAGTTGCTGATACATATCCATCTGGTTTATTCATCATTAAATATATATATTCTCTATATATAACTTCTTCTCCATTAAACAATATCTCGTCGTTTTCAGTGTCTACTTGAGTTCCTGGATTTGAAACTTCACTTCCATTTACTACTACAGACCCCTGCTTACAATATTTCTTTATTTCACTCCTACTTCCATAACCTAAATTTGAAAGAATTTTATCTATACGTTGCTTTTTAGCCATTAAAAATGTTCTCCATTCTCATAATATTTTTCTTTTTCAAATACTGTAAATGCTAAATCCATACTTTCTACATCTAAATTATTTCTTATACTATCAGTTATTATTCTTGCTACTGTATCTTGTACTTCTTGTCCTCTGTCAAACCACGCTATTTCAACAAAAGGATATACATCTGCTACTTTACCATCTCTTATTGCAACTGACTTTATACATTCTATCTCAAAGTAGTCTCTTGGACACTTTACAGCTTCAACTAAATCATCTATCATTTTTTCACTTATTTTACATATATCATTCTCATTAATTCCTCTTATTTTTATCTGTGGCATAGTTTGTCTCCTTTATTTTAAATTTTTAGTGAATTACCATCCACTTAATTACCTCTGATAACGTTTGAAGTGGTAGCTTCTTAGTCAAAATAACTATTGTTATCAGTATCTCCAAGCTAATAAGGTAGTTCCTACCCTTATAGTTAGCACTATATAGCTAAGTTTCCTAAATTGTTTATATTCTTTATTATTTTATCTAATCCTATTGTCTTCTATTTAACATTATACTTGTAATTTATAGTTATTACAATTTACTATATACTTTTTTTAATTTAACGTTATAATATAAGTGATGGGTAAATTTTAAAAGTTAATAGGAGGAGTTTAAAATGGCATTAATTACTACAAAAGAAATGTTTAAAAAAGCTTACGAAGGTGGATTTGCTATAGGTGCATTTAACATAAGTGACTTAGAACAATTACAAGGTGTTTTAAAAGCTGCTAAAGCTAAAAATTCTTATGTTATGATACAAGCTTCTATGTCAGCTGTTAAATATGCTGGACCTCATACATTAGTTGAAATGGTTAAGGCTGCTTCTGATGAAATAGGTGTAGACGTAGCTCTTCACTTAGACCATGGTCCAAATATGGATGCTATTAAAACTTGTATTGATGCTGGTTTCTCTTCAGTTATGATAGATGGTTCTCATTTTGACTTTGAAGAAAATGTTAGAATAACTAAAGAAGCTGTTGAATATGCACACTCTAAAGGTGTTGTTGTTGAAGCAGAGCTTGGTGTTCTAGCTGGAACAGAAGATGATGTTACTTCTGATGTTCACAAATATACTCAACCAACTGAAGCAGTTGAGTTCGTTGAAAGAACAGGTGTTGATTCATTAGCAATAGCTATTGGAACTTCTCATGGTGCTTTCAAATTCAAAGGAGAAGCTAAATTGAGATTCGATATACTAGAAGAAATCCAAAGTAAATTACCAGGTTTCCCAATAGTTCTTCATGGTGCATCTGCTGTTGACCAAAGCGCTGTTGCTACATGTAATGAATTTGGTGGAAATATAGCTGGTGCTAAAGGTGTACCTGTAGACATGTTAAGAAAAGCATCTTCTATGGCTGTTTGTAAAATAAACATGGATACTGACTTAAGACTAGCTATGACTGCTGCTATCAGAAAATTCTTAGCTGAAAATCCAAAAGAATTCGACCCAAGAAAATACATTGGTGCTGGTAGAGATGCTATACAAGCTGTAGTTGAAAGCAAGATAGATGATGTTTTAGGTTCTGCTAACTCTATAAACTAATATAACTTTTAAATATTTATAAAAGAAAAGAGATGACTTAAAATAATTAAATTTATTCTTAAGCCATCTCTTTTAAGTTGTATCAATTATGTATCTTTATAACATACTAATTAAATTTTAAAAAACATGTATATTTATAGTATGTTTATAATAGTTATGATGTGTTATATCCAATTATTATTTTAAAGAACATATATATTTACAATGTGCCTGAAATCTACAAATTAAAGAACATATATATTTACAATATACTCGAAATCTACAAAATATATTAAAAATTTTAATTATATTGTCTTTTAAAATTGACAACTAAACGTGAATATGCCCACTTTTTATCTTTCTATGAATAGTAGAAGGATATATACCTATAACTTCAGCAGCCTTTGTTATTGAACCATACTTATTTATAGCCTTACTTATCATTATTTGGTCTACAATTTTATATGCATCATTGAGATTCATAATTCCATTTACTACTATTGGTGATAAATCATCTGTTTCATTATCAATCATATCCAGATTTATAAGCATATTAAATTCATCTTCTCCAATTACATTTTTAGCTGATAATACTACGAATCTTTCAATTATATTTTTCAATTCTCTTATGTTACCTGGCCAAGAATATTCTTCCAATAATTCAATAACTCTAGGTGAAACTTCTACTTCTCTATTATACTTTTCATTGTAAAGTTTTAAGAAATAATTTACTAATGGTACTATATCTTCTTTTCTTTCTCTAAGTGGTGGTATTTTTACTGGAATAACACTCAATCTATAGTACAAATCTTGTCTAAATTTAAGGTTATTTCTAAGGTCTTCATGAGAAATATTAGTAGCACTTATATATCTAACATCTATCTTTATAGGTTTACTTCCACCTATTCTAGTAATAGTATTTTCTTGTATAACTCTAAGTAATTTTTTTTGCATCTGCATTGGTAACTCACCTATTTCATCCAAGAAAATAGTTCCACCATTTGCCTCTTCAAAAAGCCCTTTTTTACCTTTTTTCTTAGCACCAGTAAAAGAACCTTCTTCATATCCAAAAAACTCAGACTCTAATAATTCATTTGGTATAGCTCCACAGTTTATTGCAATAAAAGGTTTTTCCCTTCTTGAACTATACTTATATATTGTTCTTGCTATTATTTCTTTTCCTACACCTGATTCTCCATTTATAAATATAGAAGAATCTGATGCTGCAGCTCTCTTAACAACTTTTTTTATATTATCCATAATCTTACTTTGACTTATATACTCTGTATCCTCTGATATATCACTATATCTTATCTGAGATTCAAGCTTGATAACCCTTGAAATATCTCTTCCTGTAAGTACTCCCCCTGTAAGCTTTCCTTTGGCATCCCATCTTGGAACTGCTGTATATGCAATAAGCTTTCCATCTGGGTAAACGATATTTCTATAAATCTTTTTCTTAACTTTAAGCATGTTTAATATTATTGGTTCTTCTACTAATCCTTGTCTTACAAGGTCCGTTATATTTCTACCAAGTACTTCAGTTCTTTTAAAGGGTAATATCTCATCACTAACAGTATTCATCTTTTCAATTACCCCATCTTTGTTAAATACAACAACAACTTCATCTATATGCTCTATTATATCCTCAATTACTTTATCAGATATTAGAGACTTCTCAAATAAATAAACTATATTATTTTCATCATTGTTATCTTTAATATTATATATATGTGCAGTCATCCTCAACTCTCTGAAAGCTATTTTCTTTTTACTCTCTGTCAGTATTTCTGTTTTGTCAAAATTTGAATCTAATTCATTTATGTTTTTAGGCTTTTTTATATCTAGAAAACTAAAAATACTATCTATTAGATGATTGCAGTATATTATTTCGCCTGATTCTTTACATAAAATGGCTGGATTTTCTACATGTTCTACAAGCCCTATTAAATTATTATCCATTAATATTCGCACCTTTCATTAAGTAATTTATTGAACTACATACAAAATTTATTGTTTGCTTACAATAAATACCATCAGCACATATAATCAACTCCTTATAATATTTGTCTTTTTAAGTAGTTTCTTTCATTAAAACGTAACTAAGATATAATTTTAATGATTATAGTTTGTTAAAAATTTCATTTTGCTTTTAATTGTATTCTATCACATATTTAGTAATTATTTGTCTGTTTAATACAATTTAATGAAATTTAAGATTTATTTTTAAAAAAACAAAGATAATCCTTACAGAATATAACTCACAATTTGTAAGCAATATACATATAAGGATTATCCAGATTATCTTGTATTATAAAATTTTATTCAAACAGACTTTTTAATAACTGACAAATACACGTTAGCAATAACTTATCAAAGGGTTAATCATTGTGTTACTAACTAATAAGGCTTATTCAATCAGTAATATTTATATATTTTGTGTCTATTAAGCTTTTATAGCTTCTAATAAATCATCAACACTATCTAATTTATCTATAAGCATTGGTACTATTTCATGTAAATCTCCAACTACTCCATAATCAGCGATTTCTAAAATTGGAGCTGCTGGATTTTTGTTTATAGCAATTATGAAATCTGATGACTGCATACCTGCTAAATGTTGTATTGCTCCTGATATACCACAAGCTATGTATAGGTTTGGTTTAACAGTAGTTCCTGTTTGACCTACTTGGTGAGAATGGTCTATCCATCCAGCATCTACAGCAGCACGAGAAGAACCAACTACTCCACCTAATTTGTCAGCTAATTTCTTAAGCATTTCAAATCCTTCTGGTCCACCTAATCCTAGACCACCTGATACTATAACATTTGCATCTGTAAGAGATACTAAATCTTTTTTAGTTTTAACTGTTTCTAAAACAGTAGTTCTTATATCATCTTGAGCTATTTTGTAGTCTAATGCTATAACTTCACCAGTTCTTGTTTCGTCTTTTTCAGCTTTATCCATAACACCAGGTCTAACTGTAGACATTTGAGGTCTATGGTTTGGACAAATGATTGTAGCCATTATGTTTCCACCAAAAGCTGGACGAGTTTGTTTTATTTTCTTATCTTCTGGGTCTATTTCTAACTTAGTACAGTCAGCTGTTAATCCAGTTCCAACTCTTGAAGCTATTCTAGGTGCTAAATCTCTACCTATATGAGTTGCTCCGAAAAGCATTATTTCTGGTTTTATTTCATCTATTGCATCTTTTATTACTTTTGTATATGCATCAGTTGTATATTTTTCTAAAAGAGCATCATCTGCAACATAAACTTTGTCAGCTCCAAAAGTAATTAATTCTTTAGCTAATCCATCAACATCTTTTCCTAGTAATATTGCACAAAGCTCTGCATCTACTTCTTTAGCTAATTTTCTTCCTTCTCCTAATAATTCGATAACTACTGGAGCTATTTTTCCTTCTCTTTGTTCTGCAAATATCCATACGTTTTTATAAGAACTTAAATCTTTTATATCATTCATAGTTTGTACTCCTCCAACTTATATAATGTGCTTTTGTTTTAGACCGATTATTATTTTGTTAGCTATTTCGTCAGCTTTACCTTCTAAGATTTCTCCTTTTCCTCTTGGCTCAGGAGTAAATGATCTAAATACTTTAGTTGGTGATGCTTTTAAACCAACTTCTTCTTTATTTACATCTAAATCATCAATTGTCCAAACTTTTACATCATGTTTATATGCTTTTACTATTTTATCAACAGACATGTATCTAGGTGAATTTAATTCTTTTACTGCTGTTAAAAGTACAGGTGTACTTACTTTTATTAATTCATATCCATCTTCTAATTGTCTTTGAACTATTATGTCTTTTCCTTCTATTTTAAAGTCTTGTACATATGTAACTTGAGGAATGTCTAACTTCTCTGCAATTTGTGGTCCAACTTGTGCAGTATCTCCATCTATTGCTTGTCTTCCTGCAAATATTATGTCATAGTCGCCTACTTTAGATATTCCTGCTGCAATAGTATTTGATGTAGCCCAAGTATCAGCTCCTCCAAATGCTCTATCGCTTAATAATATTGCATCATCAGCCCCCATAGCTAAACACTCTCTTAGCATAAAGTCTGCTTGAGGAGGTCCCATTGTTATAACTGTTATAGTTACATCATCATGCTCATCTTTAATTTTTAAAGCTTCTTCTAATGCATTTGCATCATCTGGATTTAATATACTTGGAACTCCATCTCTTATAAGAGTACCTGTTTCTTTATTTATTCTTACTTCGTTAGTATCTGGAACTTGTTTTACGCAAACTAATATTTTCAAAGTCTATACCTCCAATTTCATTAGATTATTTATTATTTTAATACGTTTGATGAAATTACCATTTTTTGAACTTCTGATGTTCCTTCATATATTGATACGATTCTAGCATCTCTGTACATTCTTTCGATTTCATAATCTTTTATGAATCCATATCCTCCATGAAGTTGTAATGCTTTATAAGCAACTTCATTTGCAATTTCTGATGCATAGTATTTAGCCATAGCAGATTCTTGAGCAACTCTCATTCCTGCATCTCTCTTTTGTGCTGCATCATAAACTAATCCTCTAGCTGCACAAACTTTTGTTTCCATGTCAGCTATAGTAAATTGAGTATTTTGGAATTTAGCTATAGGCTTACCAAACTGAACTCTTTGTTTTGTATATTTAACAGCTTCATCTAAAGCACCTTGAGCTATTCCTAGAGCTAAGGCAGCAACACCTATTCTCCCTACTTCTAGAGTACCCATTGCTATCTTAAATCCTTGACCTTCTTTTCCAAGTAAGTTTTCTTTTGGAACTTTAACGTTTTCAAATATTAAGTCAGAAGTTTCAGTCCCTCTTATACCCATCTTATCTTCATGAGCTCCTGTTGAGAAACCATCCCATTTACTTTCTACTATAAATGCTGATGTACCTCTAAGACCTTTACTTCTATCTGTAACTGCTATTACTATAGCTACATCACAGAATGGTCCATTAGTTATGAAAGTTTTTCTACCATTTAATATGTAATGGTCTCCAACTAATTCTGCTGTTGTTTGTTGTCCACCTGCATCAGAACCAGCTCCTGGCTCAGTTAAACCAAATGCTCCTATTAATTCACCTGTTGCTATACCTTTTAAGTATTTTTGTTTTTGCTCTTCAGTACCATTATAAAGTATTGGTAATGAAGCAAGAGAAGAACCAGCTGTAACAAAAGTAGCTGTTGAAGCACATCTTCTAGCTATTTCTTCCATTACTATAGCGTAAGAAACATATCCTGCTCCCCCACCACCGTACTCTTCTGGGATATTACTGCTTATAAATTTTGTTTCAGCTAATTTTTTGATTAACTCCTTAGGCATTACACCTGTTTTATCCATTTCTGCTGGTAAAGTATCTAATTCTTTACTAACAAAATCTCTTACTGCTTTTCTTAAAAGTTCTTGTTCTTTGTTATATAACATAGCTTCCTCCAATTTTCATATTTTATAGTAAATTTATTTTAATGAACTTACGCTAAACTCATCATCTCAGCAAAAGTTTGAATACGAGTTCTGGCTTGTTCATTATTCTGAGTTTGTTGGTCAATTTCAACATATAAAGTAGGTATTCCACTATCTTCTATATCTTTTCTAACTAAAGGATAATCGTATTCTTCTGGGTCACAGAATTTCATCATACAGAAGATAACACCATCTATATCTTTCTTTTTAACTTCATCTACTATAAGTGACCCACGTTTTTTCTTAGGGTCATAAGCTAATGAACATCCTTCTATGTTTGACCATTGTCTTGCTAATCTCTCTAACGCATCATCACCTGCTGGTACATCTGTTCTGAATTGTCTTGTTTCTTGAGCTAAATCATCAGCTACAACTGATATATTGTTGTCTTCTAAAATATCTAATATATCTTTAGAATCAGCTACTATACCTGTTAATAAAACTTTCTTTCCAGAACAGACTTCTTCTGGCATAGCATTTAATTTTGCTATTAAATCTTTTACTAATTTAGTGTGTTCTTCTTTTCTCATGAAGAATCCACTTTTAATTACTAAACTTCTTATTGATGGTTTTATAGTATTAGAATGTTTATAAGCTACTTCAACAAAGTCTCTCATAGTTTTTCTATGTTCATTGTAAATTTCTATACTTTCATGAATTTTTGCTTCTTCTATTTCATAACCACATATTTCTTCAAGTTCTCTTTTTACACCTTTATACTCACTGATTAAGTATTTTACACCAGCTTCAAGTTTTCTATTTTGTGGATGTACTAATGATATATATTTTATATGAGGTACTGCTGATTTCCAGTTTTGTCCTAGACAAATTAATGTGTCACACATACCTGGTATAATAACTCCAGATAATTCATCATAAGCACCTTTTAATCCATATTCTAAACATGATTGCATTATTGAACATGCAAATGCAGGGAAATATTGTTTAGCTAAATCTAATTCTGTTTGTCCTCCCCATATACCAACTGGAAGCATTCCAGCTGCATGTATAATCTCTTCTGGGCAATAAACTGGGAAACAACCTATAGCTTTTTTACCAGTTTCACTTTTATATTTTTTTACAGCCACATTTGGATTTTCAACTACTTCTTTCATTTTAGATAAAATAGCTTCCATTATATCTCACCTCTATTAAGTTTTTTTCTTTCTTCCATTACTTCAACTAAACCTTGAATTCTTGTTTCAAATTGAGCATTAGTAAAAGCTCTAGGGTCTGCTTGGTCACCATCAAATCCAGCATATGGTAATCCAGTTTCTTCAGCTGCTCTTCTTTGCATTTCATATTGTATTAAACTCATCAGCTTACAGCTTCTGTTCATATGATAGAATGCTCCATCACATTTACCCTCTACTAAAGAATCAACTCTATATTTTGTCATACGGTCTAAGTTTACGTTGTTAAACATAGTACTGTATGCTACTGCCATTCCATCTAAATCATTAACTTCATATTGTAATGCCCAAGCATGTGGATAAACACTACCTGTCATATTAACTCCAAATTTAGCTAATGTTTTCATTTTATATCCTATATATGGCCAACAAGGTATACCTTCCATCATTATTCTGTATTTCTCTTCTCCTCTGAAAGAAGATTTACCAGTCTTCATGTTGTCCTCTAATTCTTCTATAAGTAACTTAAATGCTTCTGTAGTTTCTTTTTTACCTCTAGCACAAACTATTACAGCCATGTAAGTAAATAAGTCAAATCCATTCATTGGAGAAGGAGAAGAATCTGCTGGTAAACTCATAGAATATTTCCATAATCTTCCGTTTTCAGCTGATATTTTCATTACTTCTTCAAATTTCTTAGGGTCAAATTTCTTCCCTGATATAACTTCTAATTGTTTTATAGCTTCTTCAAATTGAGCTTTTATATAGTCAATTCTTGATTGAGTAACTTCATCTTCATTATTGAAAGTTGTATCAATCATTATTAGAGGTATATCTAATTCTCTTGATATATTTTCATACCATTTTATAACTTGGTTACATATATTGTTACAGCAAAGTAGGAAATCTGGAGCTGGCATATCTAAAGCTTCACAGCCCCCATTTTCTAAAAGACCAAAATTTGTTCTTGCATATGCACATAGGTCGATAGAATATCCTTTAGATTCAGCCATTTCACATAATTCTAAAGAACCTTTTTTAGCTGCTACCCCAGCTGCTTGATTTTCTGGATATAATACGTTTAAGTCAAATACTTCTGCTAATTCTTGAGGAAATACTGATGTTGACCAACCTACAGGTCTTCCTTCTTCTTTAGCTTTAAATGCATTTGCATATTGTTCAGCTAATAAATCATTTATTACTACTCTAGCTTCTTTTTTTTCAGACATTTTCATCCCTCTTTTTATATATTTTTCACTTCTTTTTGTGATTCTTTTGCTTCATCAAAAGCATATAACGCTGCTCCTAAAGCACCAGTTAATTGAGGTATATCAGGTACAATAATTTCTGTGTTGATTTCTCTTGCCATGGCTCTTACGATACCACTATTTCTAGCAACTCCACCAACCATAACTACATTTCTTTGTACTCCTATTCTTTTTACTAGGCTAGAAACTCTCTTTGCTACTGAAGTATGAATACCTGCTACTATATCTTCAATTTTTGCATTTTCAGATAAATGTGATATAACCTCAGACTCTGCAAATACTGTACATGTACTGCTTATTGATACTTCATTTTGAGAATTCATAGATATACTTCCGAGTTCAGATACATCAACCTCTATTATTTTTGCCATTACATCTAAAAATCTTCCTGTACCTGCAGCACATTTGTCATTCATAAGAAAGTTTAGTAGTCTTCCATTATTATCTAACTTTAATACCTTTGCATCTTGACCACCTATGTCAATAATGGTTCTTGTCTCTGGAATTATGAAATTTACTCCCCTAGCATGACAGCTTAATTCACTTATTTGCTTATCAGCATCTGAATAATTCATTCTTCCATATCCTGTAACTACAACTTTTTCAATATCTTCTCTTGCAAGACCTGTCTTGCCATATAATTTTTCTAAAACTCTTGATGGTCCAGTAGTTCCAGTACCAGAAGATATTGTTTCATAAGCTACAATATCTTCTCCATCCTTTAAGATTACTCCCTTTGATGCAGTTGAACCTATATCTAATCCCATTGTGTACATCTTTAGCATTCTCCTTTTAAAAAATCTAGAATTACTAATTAATATCTTACAACTTTACTATCTTTGAAGTTATTTATTTTTTCTTCATCATAGCCTAAAGATTTTAATACTTCTACAGTATGTTGACCTACTTTTGGTGCTGGTGTATAATCTTTAATTCCTTCATTTCTAAACATAACTGGAGTATTAACTAAGACACCTGTATTTCCGCTATCATATGTTTTCTTAAATAAGAAGTCATTTGCCCAAGCTTGTTCGTCATCTAATAAATCTTCACAGCTTTGGATTTTTTCAAATGGTAAGTCTGCTTCTTCTAATAGAGCTGACCACTCGTCTAATGTTTTTTCTAACATAGCTTCTCCAACTATCTTAACTAAATCTTCAACATGATTAACCATTGAATCTATGTTATTGTATCTATCATCTTCTAATATATGTTCTCTATTTATAACCTTACAGAATTTACCTAACCACTTGTTGTATTGTATTAAAGCTAATTGAATCCATCTTCCATCTTTACATTTATATGTAGTCATTAGTGGGCTGTTTGGATTTTCTCTTGATAAAGGCATTTCATTTCCGTATTGTGCTGTTGTTATCATTGTTCCCATTCCATATATAGCTGTATGGAAAAGACTTACTGTTACTCTCTCACCTTTACCAGTTTGACCTTTTTTATGTAATGCTGCTAAACTTCCTGCTGCTAATGCTAGACCTGCATAGTGGTCACCAAATCCTGCTGCTGTATTTGCTGGAGATGTTCCTTTTTCCATAACAGATTGGCTAACCCCTCCTCTTGCAAAGTATGCAGTGTAGTCAAATCCTGGTTTATCTTTTAAAGGTCCTTTTTCACCATATCCTAATATTTGAGAGAATATTAATCCTGGATATTTATCTTTTATTTGGTCATAAGCTATTCCCATTTTTTCTAATGCTTGAACTCTAACATTAGTTACAAATATGTCTGCTTCTGATAATAATTTATGTAATATTTCTACTCCTTCTTTTGATTTTACATTAATACTTACACCCTTTTTATTTCCATTTTCTAATTCAAACATAGGGTTTTCATCATCTGATGCTGGAGATTTAAATGTTCCACCCATAACTCTTATTCCATCACCTTCTATAGGTTCAATCTTAATAACCTCTGCACCCCAGTCACCTAACATTTTTGCACAACATGGTGCTGCGATGAAACTTGAAAGTTCTACTACTTTAACTCCTTCTAAAAGCATAACGTTTTCCTCCTTAATAGTATCAATTATAAAATTTCGATTAAATCACTCATAAAATACTTTCTTCTGACATTAACTATCTGATGTCAAAGTTCCTAATCTTATCTAAAATAACTTAGAAATTATTAAAATTATTTTTTATTGTTTTATTGTCTTACACCTATATTGTTAAGCATTTATCGTGCCAACTTTATATTTGAGCAAAATATCGCTTGATTTGAATGTTTTTTAACAATATACAATTGAATAATTCATCTCATATCGTGGCATCTTGCAACTACCCATTGCATCTTGCTATTTTTTCTACGCTTCTAAAAGTTTTTTTTATATTTTTTTTTATGAAAAAGCTTGACATTTCAAAAAAAGTTTTCATTGCTAAACTCAAAAACACATGTTATCATTGTAATTAATCAGCAAGTTAGTTAACTAATTTCAAACTTAGATAATTTTTTAATAATAATTAATCTAAAAAATAACAATTTCTTTGATAAATTTTTCAAGCAATTATTACATTAAATAAAAAATAACTAAATATCAAAATAAAACAGGGAAAACAATTTCAAAACTAAATTTTTAACTTTAAAAATTTTGTATAAAAAATATAACCTTATATGCTACATATTATTTCTAAATGAAAAATTACCATATAATTTAATAATTACAGGAGGGTATTGATATGAAAATACTAGTATTTGGAGCACGCGATTATGAAGAACCAGTAATAAAAAAATGGTCTGAAGAACATAAGGATGTTCAAGTGGATATTTATCCTGAAAATATGACTGAAGAAAATGTAGTTAAAGCTAAAGGATATGATGGTATATCTATACAACAAACTAACTATATAGATAACCCTTATATTTATGAAACTTTAAAAGATGCTGGGGTTAAAGTTATAGCTTCAAGAACTGCAGGGGTTGATATGATACATTTTGATTTAGTTAATGAAAATGGACTTATTGTTACAAATGTTCCTTCTTATTCACCTAATGCAATAGCTGAATTAGCAGTTACTCAAGCTATGAATCTTTTAAGAAAAACTCCTTTAGTAAAGAAAAAAGTCTGTGAAGGTGACTACCGTTGGATAGCTGAACTTCTTGGGACAGAAGTTAGATCTATTACAGTTGGTGTTATAGGTACAGGAAAAATAGGTGCTACTTCTGCAAAATTATTCAAAGGTCTAGGAGCTAATGTAATTGCATTTGACCAATATCCAAATAGTGATTTAAATGATATATTAACTTATAAAGATTCTTTAGAAGACCTTCTAAAAGAAGCTGACCTTATAACATTACATACTCCTTTACTTGATGGAACAAAACATATGATAAATAAAGATACTCTAGATATAATGAAGGATGGAGCTTACATAGTAAATACTGGACGTGGTGGTTTAATTAAGACAGGGGACTTAATAGAAGCACTAGAGTCAGGAAAAATTAGAGCTGCTGCTCTTGATACATTCGAGACTGAAGGATTATTCTTAAATAAAAAGATGAATCCAGGTGAATTAACTGACCCAGAAATAAACAAACTTCTTTCTATGGAACAAGTTATATTCACTCATCACCTTGGTTTCTTCACTAGTACAGCGATAGAAAATATAGTTTATTCTAGTTTAAGTAGTGCTGTAGACGTTATAAGCACAGGAACTGCTGCTAATAGAGTAAATTAGTATTTTATAAATATATTTTTTCATTAATTAGCTATTATCTAACAAAATAGCCTTTAATTTACCAAATATAAGAGAGTCATATTCAATATATATTGAGTAGACTCTCTTATATTATTTTTTATATCAAACTTGTTCACTTTTTATACATTCCAAATTACATTTATATTACCTTATTCTAACTACTCCTACTCTACCTCTATTTTACTTTTCTATTTATATACATTTGAATGGGTACAATCTGTGTTTTGCAAAAAAAACACTCAACAAACTATGAAAATTGTATGATTAATATTAATATATTTATAAGAAAACATTACAATTATGTTAGCTGTGGCTTTTTAGGGAGGGAGTATATTGGAAAAAATGAATAAGGTTACTTCTAAAAAAACTACCTATATTGTTACTTCAGCGTTATTTGCATCCATAATATGTCTGACGATAGCGTATATATTACATATCCCAGTTGGTGGGAACAATGGATATGTTCATATAGGAGATGCTTTTATTTATCTTGCTGCAACTATTTTGCCAACAAATTATGCTATAGCTGCCTCTGCAATTGGTGCTGGTCTGGCTGATTTATCTACAGGTGCTGCCATCTGGGTAATACCAACTATAATCATAAAGCCAATACTTGTATTATTTTTCACTTCTAAAAGTGACAAAATAATAAATAAAAGAAATATAGTTGCTTCGGTTGTAACAGGTATAGTAGGATTAGTTTTATACATGTTTGCTGAGGGGATAATTATTGGAAGCTTTACAAGTGCATTTGTAATGAGCTTACTTGGTTTATTACAACCAATAGGAAGTTTTATTGTTTTTATAATTTTAGGTATAGCACTTGATAAACTTGATTTTAAAAAACGTTATTTTAATTAAGAATTTAAATTTATGGAGGGAAAATTATGAATATCTTATATACAATTGAAAATAGTATCTATGTAAATATAACTAACACATGTCCATGTAGTTGCGTTTTTTGCATAAGAAATGAAAAAGATGAAGTTGCAAATAGTGGCAGTCTATGGTTAGAGCATGAACCAAGTATAGAAGAAGTAAAAGAAGCTTTCAACCAATACAATTTAGACGATTATGATGAAATTGTATTTTGTGGATATGGCGAACCATTAATGAGAATAAATGAATTGATAGAAGTAGCTAAGTTTATAAAAGAAAAAAGCAATATAAAGACAAGAATAAATACAAATGGTCTAAGTGATTTAATACATAATAAAAAAACAGCGATTCTTTTAAAAGATGTTATAGATGCAGTATCAATAAGTCTTAATGCCCCAAATAAAGAAGCTTATAATAGAGTTACTCAGCCAAAATTCGGAGAAAAATCATTTGATTATATGTTAGATTTTGCTAGAGATTGCAAAAAATATATAAAAGAAGTTGCTTTTTCAGTAGTAGATGAAATATCTCCAGAAGAAATAGAAGAATCTAAACAACTAGCAAAAAAACTTGATATACCATTAAGAGTTAGACATAAGAACTAACAAATAAAATTGCAAAAAATTAAGAATCAGCTGAATAGTATTTCAGGTGATTCTTAACTTTAGCTTAACATTTCACAAAATAGATTTCATACCATATTAGGAATGTATAAATTGTCCAAATCTTTCTCCAATTATCGGAGTTCCCAGCAATATAGTCATCAAAAATCGCATTAATCTCATCTATGTTAAAGAATTTTTCTGCCATTTCACTGTTGAATTTATCTCGTATATCCTGGTTATACTTCTCATCAGCCATCCATACACGAATTGGTACAATAAATCCCAACTTATTCCTGAAAGCAATCTCTTCTGGCAATACTTTTTTTGCAGCTGTACGGAAGGCAATTTTGTTCTGTTCTTCTTTTACTTTATATTCTGACGGCATCCTTGATGCAATATCAAAGATTCTTGTATCTGTAAGAGGCATTCTGATTTCCAATCCAACTGCAGTACTCATTTTATCTACATTTAAATAGATATCTCCTTCCAACCATATCTGAATATCTACATTTGACATGTTTGTAAATGCGTCCAGTTCTTCTGTTTCTTCATAAATTCTTTTCACCAGTTCAATCGGAAGTACATCAGGGTTGTATTTCTTAAGAATTTTTTGTTTCTCATCTTCATTCATAATATTCGTATTGCCAATATAAAATGTATTCAGATTCTCTCCATAACATTCTGCCTTATGGTACACATTATATCCACCAAAGAACTCATCTGCTCCTTCTCCAGAGTAACAAATCTTCGTGCGTTTAGCTACTGCCTTGCATCCAATTGCAAAAACAATAGCAGACGCATCCCCAATTGGCTGCTCCATATGGTACATCACATAAGGTACTGTCGAAAAATACTCTTCAGGTGTAATTATATGTCTGGAATTCCTACGTCCAAGAATATTAGCTGTCTGATTTGCTAATTTTGATTCATCAAACCACTCTTCCTCATAACCACATGAATCTGTTGTTTCTGTATCTGACATTGCCAGAATATAAGATGAGTCAACACCTCCTGACAGGAATAAACCTGCAGTCTCATCCTCTGATTTTACTTCTAGCATAATCGTCTGAAATGTTGTATGAATTTCATTTGACCATTCCTTAAGAGACTTGCTGTAATCAGGGTGAAACTCAGGCTTCCAATAACGTTCAATACTTACTGTTCTACCTTGCCATACAAGATAATGTCCTGGCATAAGCTTCCTCAATCCATGAAAGAATGTATTTTCACCAGCCACATATGTAAAAGTCATATATATCTGCAACATTTCTTCATTAAGCTCTTTCACAAATCCTGGCTGTTCCATAATTTTACGAATAGATGAACCATAGAGAAGCTCTCCATTTGCTGTCTCATAATAATAGAAAGGCTTCGCCCCAAACTGATCTCTTAAACAGAATAGTTTCCTTTCCTCATCATCCCATAATGCAAAGGCAAACATGCCATGTATGTGATTTGCCATATCATCTCTCCAGGTCTTATATGCTTTCACTAAAATTTCTCGTTCGCGTTCCTCTCTGGATAATGAAGAGTCGATTCCAAGTTCCTCACAGAGAACTTTCCAGTTTCGAATATGTCCACTGTATTCTAGAATTTTTATTGTATGTGTGTCTTTTCGTGTTGAATACTTCTCTTCTAAATTTATCATATGTATATCCTCTCGTATTAAAAACATTTAACGTCTAAATTTATTGGATGTTTATATATATTTATTCACTTATAATCCTTGAAAAATCCATTGTTTTCAAAGCAACTTCTTTTTGAATTAGTACCAATATGCTCTTTCTTAAAGTCGCCAATATAATTAGCAACTATTATCAGTGTTATAATTAAATTTTTTGTTATTCATAAGTATTGTCCTCCTTTATATTATCAGCTAAATACAGTATATCTTATGTTACTTACATATTCTTTAAGAAATTCTAACGATTTTATGAATTTTATGTAATATAGTTAATTAAAAGCAATGTTATGGTTATAAGACATATTTTCTATTAAACAAAAAATAGTTAAAATAAATTCATAATTACATAAACTTATTTTAACTATTTACATATTTTAGTTATAAATATTGACTTAAATTTTTAATCTGTAATTCACTCTATCGCTTAACTCGTGCAATATGTACAACCAAGAAAGCTATTTCCTCATTGGTTAACTTTTCCCATATTTCTTTTCTAAAAAATCTCGAACTTTTAGTCCAATTGACATCTCTTTTGGATTTGATATTTTCATTTGATTAAATAATAAATCATCCCTACTGCTTAACATACTATCTGTAAAAAATCTTTCCACAAAAAATTTTATGTGTGTTATAAACCTCATATGATTGTAAAAATATGACTAACAAAAGTAGTAAAAACAATGAATTTAGACTGTTTATTGGAGTAACAAGAGAAACTTCACCAGTTGCTAAAGATGTCACATATGCTACTGAACCAATTGAATAAACTAAGCTACTTATATAATATGGTATTAAAAAAGACCAATCACTAACTCTATCCATTATACTAAATGGCAGTAAACATACCCCTTCTATGAAGAAAATAAAAATGACGAAGCTATATTTTTATAAATATCTCCTTCTTCATCACCCAATAATCTTACAACTACTCTTTCAAAAGCTAATAGCACTACTCTAATTAATAATGCAAAATAAGATAATATCATTTTTGACCTCACTTAAAAATTAATCTGACTTATTGTTATATTGATTGTACAAAACTACCATATAGGTAAATCTTTTGGATTTTTTAATATTTTATGCTTAAATACAGGTATATTAAGTTTTTCACCTAACTTACAATATTGCTCCTTATAAGTCCCTTTTAATTTATCATGAAAAACTATACCATCAATTCTACCTTCAATACTATTTACACACTTTTCTAATTTCTCAAATCCAGATTCATCATCATACATCCCACTTACAATCCATTGATTTGGCAGTACATGTCCAATTGATACATTGTATTCTTTATTTTTTATAATATTCGCAAAAGATTTCTCAAAATGTACTCCTCCTACACATAGTAAAGTTTTTAAAGGTTCATCACTATCAAATACTCTAACCAGTGATTTTGCCAATACTTGTATTGCTATCTTATTATTAAAACTATCACTACTACTTCCTATCTCAATATCTAACATAGGTACAGAATATTCTGTAATTAATTTCGATTCTCCACCATATGTTGTTCCAGACCAGTGGGTTGCTTCTGTTAATGTAGTAAATCTTTTGTTTTTACAAACTGAAATAAGTTATTATTTTTATCTTCAAGTTCTAATACAAAACTATCATCAATAACAACATCTGTTTGCCTTAAATCCATTATTTTCTCAAAACAATTCATCACATTATTAGCTACTAGGTCTTTCTTCAAATCATTGCAAAAGAAAAAAACTGCTTTTTTGTTATTCATCTATAAATCACACTCCTATTATTTAAATATAATATATTCTCATACCTAAACTCATCTAAGTTGAGCAATCTTATCTAAGCTAAGATGTTTTTCTTTCCTTATCTTTTTTAAGTTCTCAGCAATTATTTCATTTAAACTTTGCATAAATTCCCCCTAATATACTTAATAAAAACAATTTATTTTGATTATTTAATAGATTTAGTAACTTAATATAACCTTTTTATCCACTATACTGTACATTATGTTTAATATACATTACTTTTTTAGGAATATAAATAGTTTTCTTAAATTTTGTGAAAATGGACAAATAAAAACTAGCAACCTATATTTTTATAAGGCTACTAGCTTTTATTATCATAAGATTCCATTTTAACTGTAAAACTTAGATGCACCTATAAGCTGTCTCTTAGAAACAATCTTAGCTAAGTTTGCTAATGAAGAAATTTTTATATCTTTAAAAGAGACTAAAAATACAAACTTAAAATCAGTAAATTCTTGATTTATGTTGTATATATCAAAATAACATCTCAAATTATCAAATAAGTAATTTTCTTGCAAATCAGCTTCTATCTCATCAGTAGCATCTTTTAGATACGCTCTTACATCTTCAAATAAAACATTAAAATAAGACTCATCTATTTCTTCACCTAATTCTTCCAATATTTCTTCTATATCTAAATCATCCATATCAAAAGAATTTCCTGTTAACTGACAATCAAATACCAATATATTTTCTTGATTTATAGTATTTGATATATCTTGTACATATTCAAAATCTGGACGCAATTCTAAAATATCTTTTATTTCACTGCTCTTTACATGAATTTTTCCTTTTCTATTTTCAAGTTTTAAATCTATCATATGCTCCCCCTTTCAATTTACTAATATTTTAAACACTTTGTTTTATAATCTTTTTAATATCTATCCAATTATTAACTCTAACTATATTTTGATGTTTAACATATTTATTATAGTTAGTGTCCAAAAGTATTACTTTAACACCCTCATCAGCTAGTTGTACTGAGTTTAAAGGATTATCTTCTATAAATATGTCACAACTCAGTTCTCTTGCCTTTTCAACTTTATAATCACTTCCTAATAAGTAAACATCTATATCTGAAAATCCATGTCTTAAAAGCCAATTTTTAGTTACATCAGTTAAACACTCATGTCTGGCCGTTACAAAAGATAAATTATGCCCTTTAGATAATTCGCTAATTACTTCCGTAGCTCCCTCTACAATCTTTGCTTCATCATAGGAATGTCTATACTTATTGTTAAACTCTGCATATACATCTCTTATTCCTGAACCATATAATTCTTCCCAATTATGGGTAACACACTCTACTTCAGTTATATTTTTATTAAAAATATCATTTAGATATGGAAGAAAATGATAAGGGCTTGTTATTGTTCCATCTATATCAATACATATATTTAATTTGTTCATTTATACCTCCATGTAACATTTATTGATTTGATTAATCAAATATTATAACACAGCTTTAATTATAAATCAAAACTCTAGATATGACTATACCTATATAATACCAAAAAGCTTGCATATTTAAGCAAGCTTTTCGTAAATTTTACATTTTTAACTAATATATAAGTTTTTCTAAGGTTGGTTCCACTCCAAATTGTGCTTTTAGCTCTTTATACTCTCTTAATGCTTTATCATTATTTGCTTTAGTTTTTATTGCTCTTATCATTAAATTTTTTGGTGTATCAAGTGGAGATATGTATTCTACCACAGAAGTATCATATCCGTTGCCTTCTAATAACAAAGTTCTTAGACCATCAGTTATTAAATCTGCAAATCTAGCTTTAAATACTCCATGTTTTAATATTGGCTCCATAGCTTCATATCTATATTGCCCTAATAGTTCTTTATGGCAACAGGGTACTACTACTATAGCTTCAGATTTTGCTCTAATTCCTAGACCTATTGCCATATCTGTCGCTGTATCACAAGCATGTAAACTTATCACAAGGTCAACATCTCTATTAGGTGTATAATTAGTTAAGTCCTCTTTTATAAATGACATATTTTTATAACCTAAGTTTTTAGCCATATTTCTTGATGCTTCTATAACTACATCTGAATAATCTATACCTATAAAATAACAGTTTTTCTTTAATACTTCTTTTATATAAAAGTTTAAAACAAAACTTAGATAAGATTTACCACAAGCACAATCCAAGATAGTTATACAATCTTTATCCTGTATTTCTTTTAAGATATTATCTATCAATTCAACAAAATGGTCTATCTGATTGTATTTTCTTATTTTATCATTTTTTATCTTACCATCTTTTGTAAGTACTCCAATTTCTTTTAAAAGCGCATTTGCCTGTCCTACTTTTACATAATAATCTCTGTTTTTTATTTGAGATGCTGTAAATTCGTCTATTTTAGGGACTTCTTCTTTATTGTCTAGATATTTTACATTTACTTTCTTATTGTCTCCTTCAATTACAACAATAGTTCCTCGCTCAACATATTTAAACACTAATCCATCATAGTTTTCTGCTTCTTTAGAAATATTCTTAAGCAATTCATTAAATGTATATAAATCTGATTTCCCTTTAAAATTAAATTTATACTTATTATCTTCCTCTATCGCAATTCCCTTAAACTCTTTTCTTCCAGATTTAAAAATCACTTCTAACTCAATAAAAAAATCCCTATTCTGAACCTCCCATGACTAAAGTCACAGGGTTCCTGCTTCATAGAATTTTGCATATAAAATATGTCTTACTAATTCTCCACAGGCTATCCCCGTAGTTCCTACGGTTCTTACATAAGTTATTTATTTTGAATTGTTATTAATCTTAATCCTTCTTTTAATATATTTATACTTGCATTTATATCTCTATCGTGAGTTTCATTACAACTAGGACAAATCCATTCTCTTATATTTAAGTCCTTCACTTCCTCGTTTTTGTACCCACATTTATTGCATATTTGTGAACTTGCAAAGAATTTACCTACTTTTACAATTTTTCTACCATACCAATTAGCCTTGTATTCTAATTGACGAATAAACTCTGACCATGATACATCAGAAATTAAGCGAGATAGTTTATGATTTTTAATCATATTCTTTACTTGTAAATCTTCTATGCAAATAATATCGTTCTCTTTTATTAGTTTAGTAGATAGTTTTTGTAGAAAATCATTTCTTTGATTGGCTATATGTTCTTGAAGTCTTGCAACTTTTAATCTTGCTTTATTCCTATTTAAACTACCGATTGTCTTTCTCGATAATTCTCTTTGTAATTTAGCAAGTTTGTTTAATGACTTCTTAAGATACTTAGGATTTTCTATAAATTCTCCACAACTTGAGATACAAAATTCTTTAATTCCTAAATCTAAACCTATCTGATTATTAGTATTTTCAAATGCTTCAATATCTACATCAGTACAGCATAATGATACATAATATCTACCACTTGGTTCTTTAGATATAGTAGCATTAAGTATTCTACCTTGAGGTACTTGTTTATCCCTTATCTTAACCATACCAAGTTTAGGTAGTTTTATATGTTGACCACAATACATAATGTTTCCATTTGTAAAGTTAGTTTTATATGAAAATCTATTAGTTTTCTTTGATTTAAATTTAGGAAATCCTGCCTTTTCTTTAAAGAATTTTTCATATGCGTTTTCTAAATCTTTTAGGGCGTTTTGTAGTGAAAATTTGTCAGGTTCTTTAAGCCATTTTAATTCTTTTTTTAAATTAGTTAAATCAGAACTACACTGTTTATAAGTAAAAGTTTCTTTATCGTTTTTATAAACATCTATTCTTTTAGCAAGATATTTATTATATACAAATCTACAACATCCAAAAGTTTTGTTAATTAGCTCTTGCTGTTTTTTATTTGGATATATTCTAAACTTATAAGCTTTTTCCACTACTACCACCTCACTTTACTTGCTTTTTCTGATTATTAATATATTTTCTTATCTGTTCTTCTGTATTTTCTGATACAGTAGCAACGAAATAACTAGGATTCCAAAGATGTCCTCCCCATAATTTCTTTTTCAACTGTTCTCCATGTTTTTTCATTAACAACCTTGCCGATACACCTTTTAATGCTTTTATCATATCTGGTATATAGTGTTGTGGTGAACAATTTATTAGTAAATGTATGTGGTCTTTATCACTATTACATTCTAATATTTGAAATTTATTATCTTTAGCTATTTTGTTTAATATATTAATTAAATCTTCTTCAATTTCATTTGTTAATACTGGATGTCTATATTTTACACACCATACTATATGGTATTGTACTAAATACACATACCCTCTACCATGAGTCACTTCCATTTTTCATCACCCAACATAATATTAACATATGTAACTACTTAAAACAAGTATTCTTAAGGTTTTTATATTTATTTTTAAATAACATACGTAAGAAACGCAAATCTTAACTTTTATCATTTTTGAGGTTGTCGTTCACATAAGTTCGCTACTACCTATGCAGTTCTCTTATGAACTTCTTACACTTTCATGCAAGCACAGACTATATCTTATCCTTCGGCATTATCCGTTAAGGTCTACCCACTTCCACTACCGATAACTTGTAGTGTACTTCCCTCAAGAGGAATAGTCGTTGAAGTTTCTCCTATTCGGAGCTTACCTGCTGATTGCCCATTTTAAAGTACTTAGGGTTTAACCTTATACCATCTAACCAATTTTTTCTACTTTCGTAACTTTCACACTTAGGTTTATTTCATCCTTATGTTTTAGTTTGGTTAGCTTTAGGGGTTTTTAGCAATTCAAGTAGTATTGGATAGGTTATATCCTATCTCTACATATAAGTTTCCCTATATGCTGACTAATTTAGCTACTAACTCATGACTAAAGTCACAAGTGTGCATAGCTATTTTTTAATCAATCCGCCTAATATAAATGGAATTATAGCTGATTTAAATATAGATGAAAGTGTTAAGCCTATTTGTGCAAATATAAAGGAAGCAAAAATAGCAGTGCCTATAATAATTAGATACATTTGTATCACTGTGAGGTTTAAGCTACTACTCCCAAAATACCATAAATTCTTAATCGGTTCATCTAAATTTTTAAAGCCAAAAAAACTAAATCCTCTAATTCCTACTAATAATATAAAAGAAATATTAATAATAGATAAAATTAAACCATTAGCTATTATTTTTGATAAAACTGCTGATTTCTTTCCATTTTTAGTCGTATTTATTAAACCAGTCATATTAGAATCATATTCTTTAGTGTAACTTCCAGAAGTTATTATAAACATTATTAAACCTATTAGAGGTATGGAGCCTTCTATCTTGTAAAATATATCTGCATAAGTATCTAAAACATCAAACTTTTTAATCAGAAGAAATCCAAAAAATAGTAAAAACGCCCAAATTATCCAAATGCTTCTTAATTTTAATATTTTTATCATTTCAGCATTAACTAAATATATCATTTCTACTACACCTCCTTTGTATCTTCTAAATCAAAATAAAACATATATACATCTTCAAATTTTGCTTGAACTGGTTGTGTATTAGTTTCGGTTGGAATATTATCTGCAACAATTCTAAGTACTATTGAATCAACATCACTTTGAATACTTATAACCTTATACTTAGATTGTATATTATTAACTTCATATTCATTTTTAACTTGAATATTATATACTTTGTTTTCCATATGGCTTAATATTTCTTTGTGTGTTCCTTTCATTAGAAGTTTACCATTTTTAATCATTATTGTTTCTTTTGCAACTGATTCTATATCGGAAATTATATGAGTAGAAAGTATCATTATCTTATCTCTAGATATTTTTGCTATTAAATTCCTAAATCTAGCTCTTTCTTGTGGGTCAAGACCTGCTGTTGGTTCATCAAGTACTATTATCTTAGGATCGTTTAATAAAACTTGTGCTATACCAACTCTCCTCTTCATCCCTCCAGAAAACTTTCCTATAGACTTATTTCTCACATCATAAAGTCCTACTAAATCTAATAGTTCTCCTATCTTACTACTTAAATCTTTTCCCTTTAAACCTTTTAAAGCTCCAATATACTGTAAAAATTGTTTTGCTGTAAAATTTTTATAAACTCCAAATTCTTGTGGTAAATAACCTAAAATATTTCTATACTTATCATCCATCTTAAATACATCTTCCCCATTGTAAAGTATCTGACCTTCATCAGGTTTTATCAATGTTGTTATTTGTTTCATTAGGGTTGATTTTCCTGCTCCATTTGGTCCTAAAAGACCATAAACTCCATTTCCCAGAGTTACTGTAATCTTATCATTTGCTACTTTTTTACCATATATTTTTGAAATATTTTTTATTTCTAATTTATTCATTTTAGCTCTCCTTTTATCTACTTATATAATCTGACTTTATTACTAAAAAACATAATGACATAACACCTATAAATATTGCTATCAAAAATCCTATCAATAGATTAACAATATCTATATTCATTTTAAATATCATAATATCACCTAGATAATTTCCTATTATTTTATTAAAACCAAATATCAAATCATAATAATTTACAGTTGAAATAACTGAAAGTATTTTTTTAGGTAATATATTAATTACTGACATTATCTTACTTATAGCTATGATAAATATAAAAAAACTTATTGATGATATTGAAGATTTACTTATAAATGACCCTAATATGGCTATCATAGCCCATCCTTCAAACATTAAAAGCTCTATACCTATATTTGATATTGCATAATTTGTTATACTGGAATTAGTTTTCAATATAGCTATATTGTCTACTATTCTAAAAGATTCCAAATCTCCATTAATGGGTATCCCTTGCTGTATAAAAGTTATAATGAATATTCCCATTAAATAAAAAAAATAAATTATTAATGGAACTAATAAAGCAACAAATATTTTAGATTTTAATGCTTTTTTCTTCTCTTTTGATGATAGTATGATATCTCTTGCTGAGGAAACTACTTCGTCTATATAAATATTTGATATCATTATAGATATAATGATTAACATTCCTACATTTATAAGTGAATTTGTAGCTCTATAATTAAATACCTTCCAAAAATTAATATCTTTATATTCATTTACACTTATATTATCAAGTTTGTTCTTTGATATTAATTTAATTTTTTTAGAAAATTCATCTATACCTGTTTGATTTGAAAATTGTTTTAAAACATTAATCTTGCTTTGAAATTTATCATTTCCTATATTACTACTACTCCTTGTATCTTCTATACGACCTTTTTCTTTATCTATATAATAATTCTCTGTTTCTAAAACAGGTCTAATAAATATACTGATTAGTAGTATTAACATTAGTATCCCTAGAGATATATACATACTCTTCGATTTAACCAATTTTTTTATTTCCCAATTTACCAATATACTTCTCCTCCTAAATCATTTTATTTATACATATATATTAAAACTTAAATCTTATATAAATGTAATTCTAACCTTAAATAAAGCTTAAATTATTTTATTTATCAAAACTAGGCGAAATACTCCATCCTCAACGTAAGTAGGGTGGAGATGTAAGCCTGTAATATAAGTTAAAAGGAATTACCGAAGGTAGTTAAGATTGAGTAGTTCAATGTTGTCCAAACTGTAGTCATTGTTTAGATTTAAAGATGGAATTTTTGAAGAATGGCGTCTACTGTCCTTATTGTGGAAAGGTTATTAAATAGTTGCATATAACTTTATTTATCCTTGAATCTTCTTTTTAAAAACAAGTATAATTTTAGAATATTTTATATTCTCAAACAAGCATGTTGAATAATAAGGCATCTTCTAGTATTATATATTTGTAGAATAAAACTAAATTGGTAAAACTAGGAATATTTAGTTTTATAAAGTTAAGTTATAGGAACTAGTACTAAAAAATTTTATAAGTTATGTTAATTGGTTACTAAAATAAACTTTTTTATTTTTACTAAATTTTTTAGGGGGATGGATAATATGTTTATTGGAGAAATAGACAAATGTACACATATACTAACTGCTTACATCAGTAGTTCATATGATTATTGTAATTTTTTAGATACACAGTTAGATGATTTTATATCAGAATATGGAGAAACTGTAGTTGAAACCTGCTTACATCAAGTTTTATTGTTAGTAAGTAGATATAATTAAAATTAAGTTTTCTAGAAAAACCTTTTTAGATTTATCTACCTTAATAAATATATAATTTTTTTGTACTTTATAAGTAACTATAACTTCTGCTAAAGTAAAGATGTATTGGGAGTACATCTTTACTTTTTCATTAGAGAAGTTAAAAGCATAGACCATAAAAATAAATCATCCAATACAAATTACACATTCCTTATATATAACTTAATGTACAAGAATCATTCTATACATATATTCTGAAATATCATCAAATATGACTCTAAACTTTTACTATTTTATACATTCTCTATAAATCACACAAATCACATCTATAAAATCCCCCTGGTATGTTTAAACCACCTATAAAATAACATCAATATTTAGAATATTCAATATCAACTGCATAACTGGTCAACAAAAACGTATAACTAGACAAATTTCAATATTTATATAAATAATACAAGAAAAACAATCATTTTATTTATATATATTTTTTATTTTTTGTTTATATTAAAGAACTATATTGATTAATTTATTTTATTTAGTAATTATAAAAATATCTCTTAGAATATATTCTATACTTATAGATTAACTTTAATATTTTTAATTTAGCAAAAAAATTAAACGCTCAAAAATTTTTCCATATTTTATATCATTAATTAAGTATCTTATTTTAATATTATTTATAAGTTTCACATATTAAAAATACATATATTAACATAATCTTCTTTTGGAAAACAAATAGTCAGCTTATTAACTCAAAAAACTATAACTGTTTTCCATTAATAATCTAAAAAACATATCTAAATATAATAGAAATTATATTTGTTAAACCTTATATGTTATAGCCTTTCATTACTATTTAGTCCTAGTGCTATAATAAAAGCACTCTCCTAAACGTTAGTACTTTACTTGAAAGTAAGTACTTGTTCAAACATGAAACAGAACATATACTTATATAAATAAATCTATAAGGAGATGAATTTTATGAAGAAATGTAAGATAGAAGTGATAAAAACTACATTCCATAAAGATTTAGCAGATGAATATGGATGTGAAGGTCTTGGAAAATTATATTACTAAATTGATTCTATTTTTTAATAAAAAAGTATCTCCTTTTATAATTTTAAAAAATTATATTGAGATACTTTTTACAATTTAAATCTATATATTTAATTTAAGAAATATTGTATCATTGATTATAATTCTTCATATAAGTCAGTACTCAAGTATTTTAGACCACTATCATTAAGAGTCAAAACTATATTTTTCCCTTTTTCAGTGCTTTTTAATAACTTAATTGCTGCACATACATTTGCTCCTGAAGAAAAGCCTGCAAATACACCTTCTAGTTTAGCCAGTTTTCTTGCTACATCAGTTGCTTCATCATCTGTAACTTGAATATAACCATCAATAAGCTTTTTATCTACTAGTGGCAAATCCATAGAATAGCCTCCACCTTGTATTTTGTGCCCTTGGTCAGTTATTTCTTTCCCTGAATAAATTGCTGCTGTTTCAGGTTCAACTATATAACATTTAATATCAGAATTATGTTTTTTAAGTGTTTTTGAACATCCAGCAAAAGTACTACCACTTCCAAGAAAATCTACAAATACATCAATATTTCCATCCAATTGTTCCCACATTTCTTCTGCTGTATAATGTTCATGTGCATGATTACAAGCTTCTAGGTTGAATTGGTCTGCTCTAAATGCATTTCTTTCTTTTGCTATTCTTTGAGCCTCAATCTCTACTAGTGCTAAATCTTCACCAGATATCTGTCCGTGAACTGAATTAGGCATTTGGTCTACAATAACTACTTCTGCTCCTAAAGCTTTCATCATTCTTGCTCTTTCCATAGAATTTCCTTTTGACATACATGCTATAAATTTATAGCCTTTACATGCACAAGCAATTGCTAATCCTGTTCCAGTATTACCACTTGTTAATTCCACAACTGCTTGACCTGGAACTAATAACCCTGCATTTTCTGCTTCTGTAATCATTTGTAATGCTACACGGTCCTTTTTACTAAATCCTGGATTTAAGTATTCCATCTTTGCATAAATATTACCCTGAACTCCAAATTCATCTGCTATTTTAGATAAACATAACATATGGGTATTACCTATAGCTTCTGTAACATTATTAAGTACACGCATTACAATTCCCCCTTAATCTCTCAACTATCATCTGTTGAAAAACAACTCTTTATGCAGTATAATTTATATTACGGATGTATAGTATATTTAACGTTTATTATATTATACATTTGTAAATTATAAATAACGTTAAATAAATTATACATTCGTAAATTATATTTGTCAATAATTTACATTTTAAGGAGTTAATATGACTATTAGTACTATTATTGCTAAAAATCTAAATAGATTACGTAATGAACGTAACTTAAGTCTAGGCCAACTTGCCGAATTATCTGGTGTAAGTAAAGTCATGCTATCACAGATTGAAAAGGGAGACTCTAATCCCACAGTAAATACAATTTGGAAAATTGCAAGTGGACTAAATGTTCCATATACTGCAATACTTGACCAACCTCAAAATGAAACTTTTATTGTTTCAAAAGATGATATAGATGTACAAGTTTCAGAGAATAAAGAGTATCGTCTTTATTGTTATTATCCTAATACACCAACTAGAAACTTCGAATTATTTCAAATGGAATTAGAGGAAGGTCATAGCTATACATCGGTTGGTCATTCTGAAAAATCACAAGAATATATTATGATTATAGAAGGTCAATTAAAATTAGAAGTAAATGACTCTATTTATCAACTTAGAGAAAATGACTCTATTTGTTTTTCAGCTGAATCAATGCATACATATCATAATCAAGGGGAAAAAACATTGAAAACAATAATAATAAATTATTATCCAGTTTAGACATGCTATTTAAGAATAGAATAATTATTTTCTATACAAAAATATAAATCCTGTGATTAGAATTTATATTTTTTATTTTATTTTTCTTTATAAATTCATTATATATCTTTACACTTTTATCAATTGTGTTATAATAATCTTATATAAAAGTTTTATATTTTTGACAAATGGAGTACAAAATACTCCTTTTTCTTTTTTATTATTGTGATAAACATTTAGTTAATACTAAAATATTATTACTTAAAACAGACACAAAACGTCTCTTATATGTACATTTTTCATTGTTGTAATAATGATTTTATGTATATATTTCTCACAATTGGAGTGCTTATGCACTCTTTTTTAATACTTTTTATTACCATGACCTATAAACTATTTTATTACCCTTTTTCTTTTATTTTTAAGTAATACAACAAATTATTCCATGTATTTTTCTTCATTTATATGAAATTTTTAGTTTATAGCTATATACACTCTACATTTAATATGAACAACATATTTTGATATTTTTGTTGTTTAACATTATATTACCATTAGAGTCTTTTTCAGCAATTGCAAATGGTACATATACTTGAAAAATCATCAATACTGATATTACAAATGGTACAAATTTTTTAATTTCATAAGGACATCTCCTTGTATACATGAATTACAGTATGAATATTAATAAATTTAAACCTCTTCATAAAATAATTATTTTTTTACATTTAATATGTTATCATTAAGTTTTCTTACATATATTTGTAATCTTTTAGATACTTTTTATAATTATTCTACTGTTATACTTTAATTAAGAAGACTAAATCTAATATTATTTGGTAATTACTTACTAGAAATAATAAAAAATAATTACATTGTAAAGG
>NZ_JAGWCV010000036.1:0-36249 GCF_020657735.1 Clostridioides sp. ZZV15-6383
ATGTGGTTACAATAGCAGAGAGGATACACCTGTTCCCATTCCGAACACAGAAGTTAAGCTCTCTAGCGCTGATGGTACTTGGTGGGAAACTGCCTGGGAGAGTAGGACGTAGCCACGTAATTTTTTTTATTTGTTAAGTTTCTTATTTTAAAGTACTATTTTTAAAGTATGTTATAAATGCTTTATGTAAATACATATAATAGTTTAAAGAGATTGATTCTTTAAATATAGGGTGAGAGCTCTTATAGATATGCACTTTTAAATAGGAAAGGAGATAGATAAGTAAGTGTCTGTAATCAATAGTTTTATTTTACAATATGGATTAATCTCTGTATTTGTATTAATTATGATTGAATATGCTTGTTTTCCATTGCCTAGCGAAGTTGTTTTACCCTTGTGTGGAGCAATTGCTGCAAGAAATCATTTTGGATTTTTGACAATTTTAATTTTAAGTATAATTGCAGGTATACTTGGTTCAATATTTTGTTATACAGTAGGAAATTGGGGAGGTAAATCTATCATCAATAAAATAATAGAAATATGTCCAAAGGCAAAAAAAGGAATATTTGCATCTCAAGATTATTTTAACAAATATTCTTCTATTTCTGTTTGCGTATGTAGATTAATTCCTCTATGTAGAACATACATATCTTTTATAGCAGGTATAGCAGGTCAAAATATTATAACTTTTGTAATATCATCTATTGTGGGAATCACCATATGGAATACTTCATTAATCAGTATAGGATATATTTTTTCTGAGAGTTGGGTAAAAATAATGTCACATTATAATGATTATAAATTCCTAGTTCTCATTATACCAATATCTATAATTCTTATTGGCTTTGGTATTAAGTCGTATATACATAAAAAACATCACAGGATAAGATTATAAGAAATAGTGAAGTTTTGTATCATCTTCTGCAGTTACTACAAAATTCAAGTGTTTTAGAAAATTTCTAGTAATCAAAATCCCCGTTTTTATTTCTGTATGAAAACGGGGATTTTTAATATGAAACGGGTAGTCAATATTTTTAATTTTATAGTGAAAGAACATATTAAGTGATGTGCAGTAGCTAATATATAATTGTTTATACGATTTATTTTTAATGGATAATTTCATTTTCATTCCTTTAGAAAATGAACCAATAGTTTTTTCTAATGGAAGATTGAATTTTTCTAAATAATACTTATAAAGTTCATCATCCCATGATGTATATACACCAGAAAGTATTTTGGCAATATGTTTTGCAGTAAAAATATCATGGAAATTGCACTCATCAAAGACAACCCCTATATCATTTTTAATTGAATATATGGTATGTTCTACTCCAAAGATTTCAATTTTTCCATCATCTTTTTCTAATTCATTCAATATCAAGTTAATTGTGGTACTTTTTCCAGCTCCATTCTCACCAATAAAACCGACAATTCTTCCCTTTGGAACTTGAAATGAAACATCTTTTAATGAAAAATCGCCAAAACTTTTACATAAATTATGAACTAAAACATTATTTTTCTCCATTGTTTTATATCTCCTTAATTTTCATAAAATAATTTTAGAATATTAGTCATCTGCTCATAAGCTATACCATGTGTTCTACCAATCTCGGCGACTTTTTGTAACAATTCTTCTGCTATTCGCAATTGTTCTTCTTGAATAAACTCTTTGTTTTGGCTAGCTACAAAACTACCTTTTCCAGATACAGTTTCAATAAATCCATCACGAGTTAAATCCTCATATGCGCGTTGAACAGTAATTACACTTATATGTAAGTCTTTTGCCAAAGCTCTCATAGATGGTAGCATTTCGCCAGCAGATAGTTTTCCATCCATTATAAAGCTTTTAATCTGTAAACATATTTGTTCATATATAGGTTTATCACTACTGTTGCTAATGATTATTTCCATTTAATCCTCCTGTTACTATATTTTGCGTACTTGGTGTACTGGTTCGATAAGTACAGTATAGACATATAAATAAATATTGTCAAGATAATAAATACAAAACTAAAACAATATACAGTAATCAAATACATTCACAAGGCTCAACTTATAAATCTTGTAACGAGTTGTAATCTGATAATTTTCAACTATTTAACAAAAATAATACATAAGAGATACATATAGATAGTTTTTTCTTTAAAAGAGAGGAAGAGCTGTCATTAATTTATAAAATCAATTTTAGCTTATATCCTTTTATGCTAAAATGGTGTTAAGTAATAAAACAAATACTATTTATATAAAAGGGGTAAGAATATGGATATAATAGATAATCTAAGAGTACAAGGGGTAGATGAAAAGCTTATTGAAGATATAATGTATTTTAGAAATTATTATGGATTAGAAAAAGATTTAGAATATAGAGTAACAAAGTCTAAAACTTATTTTTATGGAAAAGACATATTATCTATGTGTATAGCAGCTTTTTTAGAAGAAGAAAATATATTATTATCAGGACCAAAGGCAACAGGAAAAAACTTACTTGCGGATAATTTGGGTGAGATATTTAATAGACCTCAGTGGAATACATCATTTCATATAAATACAGATAGTTCAACACTTATAGGTACAGATACATTTATAGACAATGAAGTTAAACTTAGAAGAGGTTCAGTTTATGAATGTGCTATTAATGGAGGTTTTGGGGTATTTGATGAAATTAACATGGCAAAAAATGATGCTATAGTTGTAGTACATTCAGCTTTAGATTATAGAAGAATAATTGATGTACCTGGATATGAGAGAGTCAATCTACATCCAGCAACAAGATTTATTGGGACTATGAACTATGAATATGCAGGGACAAAGGAACTTAATGAAGCCCTAGTATCTAGATTTATGGTAATAGACATTCCTCCTATAGAAGAAGATAAGCTAATGATGATTTTAAAAAATGAATTTTCGGATGCAGATGAAGAGAAATTAATTCATTTTGCAGGGATATTTTTAGACTTACAATTAAAATCTCAAAATGGTGAGATATCTAGTAAAGCTATTGATTTACGTGGACTTATGGCATCTCTTAAGACTATAAGGAGAGGATTGAAACCAACTCTTGCAATTAATATGGGGCTTACAGGAAAGACTTTTGATATATACGAGAAAGAAATGGTTGGAGATGTAATTAAAACTAGAATACCTAGTAAATGGGAGAGTACAGATGTGTTTCCAATAAGTCATATTTAATATAGGTGAAATTATGAAATGGATATATGATGATTATGAATTTGAAAATAGAGCCAATAACTTATCTTGGACAATAGCTGGAGACTACAATGAAAATATAGATATATCAGAAAAAGATTATTCTTCAAAGGAAATAGGTCTGTATTTTGCAATAGTTGCAGGTGCTAGAAGAAAGTATGTTGATTGGGATATAGTTAAAAAATATCTTACAAATAGAATACGAAAAGGGTACAACAAAGATATTATATTGGGTCTAATTCAAGTTATATTAAATACAATAGTTGAAGAAAAGGCCATTAAAGATAGACCAGGGATAGAAGATATAAGAAAAAATGCTTATAAAGATATTGTTTCACGTTTTACCAAAATACATAATGACAATATTATGGATAAAATTAAATATGCGTTTATACTTTATAGCATGGGCAAACATCCAGCATTAGACAGTATGACTAGAAGGATAGTTAATGATATAAGAAATATAGATACGAATCAAGATATTATGGAGATTTTAAAAGCATTAGATGTTATATATTTAACTTATTTTGAATATATATTAAATGGAGAAGAAAGCAATTCTACATATGATGAAAATAATGTAAAAGATGTTGAAGTAAACTTTGATACATTTGCTGATTTTATGTATGAAGAACTTTATAGTGATGAAGAAGAAAATATTATTGAAAGTGATATAGACTCAATATCTTCGTCCATGCTTGTAGAAGGAATAGGAGATTTTGATAATTCTCAATCTAATAATTCGGCAGATAGAGTTATATATGTTGATGAAGATACTGCAAATAAAATATATTCAAAAATAGAACATTATTATGGAAAAACTTATTTAAGTAAAGGTGAAATTAAAAAGATTGAAACACAAAACTGTAGAAACGTTCATGAAGGTTGTAGAATACACTTTACAGATGGAGTTCTTAGAAGTGAATGTAATAATGTATTTCAACTAAAATATGTAACAAGACAAAAGGAAAATAATTTAGGAAAATTTAGAGAACATGCTAGAATGTATAGACAACAGATAAAGAGATTAAAAGAAAGTCTTGCTAGAATTTTAATAGAAGAAAATGCTAAAACAAGAGTATACTCTGATTGTGGTACTATCTTAGCAAATAGAGCTTGGAGAGTGGGTAGAAGTAATAATAATAAAATATTTTATAAAGATATAGAAAATGAAAAAGGTAAATATGTTATTGATATATTATTGGATGCAAGTGGCTCTCAAAGTAGAAATCAAGGAAATGTGGCAATTCAAGCTTACATAATTGCAAATGCTCTAACAGAAGTTGGAATACCAAATAGAGTTATGGGATTTTCTAGTTTTTTAGATTATACAATATTAAAAAGATTTAAAGATTATGATGATGGGATAAAAAATAGTGAAAATATATTTGAGTATTTTTGTGCTGGTAATAATAGAGATGGTTTGGCTATAAAATCTATATGTAGTGGTCTAATAAATAGAGATGAAGAAAATAAAATTTTGATAGTTCTTAGTGATGGAAGACCAAATGATGTAAAGATAGGAAAAAATAGTGAGAGAACCTTAAGAGGAGAAAAAGCTTATAGAGGGATAGTTGGTTTGAGAGACACAGCCAATGAAGTAAGAAAGGCTAGAAAACAAAATATATTGGTATTAGGAGTATTTACAGGTAAAGAATCAGAGCTTGAAGCTGAAAGATTAATATATGGAAATGATTTCATATATTCGAGAGATATAACTAGATTTTCTGATGTGGTTTCAATGTATTTAAAGAAGATAATTAGAAATTAATAAACTTACAAAAAAGAATTTATATACATAAAAATATAAAAATGAATAAAATCTGTAAAAAATGTAGAAATTTTCACAGAAAAGGTATACAATGATTTATATAGAAAATGATTTAAGAATAAGTTAAAAATTAAATATATAATATTATAGGTTCTTCAAGCAAGATTAATAGGGAAAAAGGTTGAATTCCTTTACAGCCCCCGCTACTGTGATGCAGACGAAACTTTTGTTAGCCACTATGATGATGGTTTTTTATATCTCATGGGAAGGAAGAGGAGTAGGAAGAAGCTAAGTCAGGAGACCTGCCTAAAATATTAAAGTAATTTCTTCGGGGATGGAGAAAGTTTCTTATAATAATTATACAGATATATTTATTTTATGTGTTTGTATTTGGATTGTGGAAAATTAGAAGCCTAACCATCGTGTTAGGCTTTTTTATTTTATTAAATAAATCAGACATTTTATTATTTATATTTTAATTATTGGAAAGGGAGAGAGGGGATACTAAGATGAAACAAAATATCAAATTGGGGATTATAGCAGCACTTATGTTAATTATTTTGACTCCAGTTACATCAAATGCAATGCACATAATGGAAGGTTACTTACCAGTAAAATGGTCTATAGCATGGGGAGTTATATTTATACCATTTTTTTTAGTAGGACTAAAATCAATTGGAAAAATAGTAAAACAAGACCCTAAAAAGAAAGTATTATTAGCTCTATGTGGAGCATTTGTGTTTGTATTATCAGCACTAAAAATACCTTCAGTAACAGGAAGTTGCTCACATCCTACTGGAGTCGGTCTTGGAGCGATAATGTTTGGACCAAGTGTAATGTTTGTTCTTGGAACTATAGTTTTAATATTCCAAGCATTACTATTAGCACATGGAGGAATAACTACTTTAGGAGCGAATGCTTTTTCAATGGCTATTATAGGGCCAATTATATCGTTCTTAATATTTAAGGTGTTAAAGAAAAAAGATGGAAATAATGCTATGCCAGTATTTCTTGCAGCAGCAATAGGAGATTTGGCCACATATACAATAACTTCAATACAATTAGCACTGGCTTTCCCAGACCCATCAGGTGGAGTTATGGCTTCTGCAATTAAGTTTTTAGGAATTTTCTTTATGACTCAAATACCAATAGCAATAGCAGAAGGTATACTTACTGTAATTGTATATAATTTAATTACAGAAAACGGAGAAAAAAGCATACTAGAAAATAATGATAAAGGAGTTAAAGTTAATGAGTGCTAAAACAAAAACAAAAACTAACATATTATTACTTTTATTAGTAGTGGCTCTTATTATATTTCCATTACTTGTTAACTCAGGTGCTGAATATGGAGGAGCAGATGGTCAAGCTGAAAGTGAAATTACTAAGATAAATCCAAATTACAAACCGTGGTTTAGCAGTCCTTATGAGCCACCAAGTGGAGAAATAGAAAGCTTATTATTCTCTGCACAAGCAGCTTTAGGTGCTGGTGTAATAGGATACATATTAGGTCTTCAAAAAGGAAAGAGAAGTTAATCATGCTTATAATTGATAAATATGCATATACAAATAGATTAAGTAAAGTAAATCCAAACAAAAAAGTAGCCATAGGAGTAATATTTTTGATTGCTTCTATGGTAATACAAAATATATTTATTTTAAGTGGAATTATGATTTTAATGAGTATTCTAGTTGTTTGTGTGGCTGGAATAGATTTAAAAAACTATTTAAAATTACTTAGAATACCAATGTACTTTTTATTTCTTAGTATAGGAATAACTCTTGTAAATATATCTTTTAATAAAGCAGACTTATTATATAGTTTTAAGTTTTTTAGTTTCAATGTAGGAATATCAAAGGCATCTATTGATATGTCTATTCATGTGTTGTTTAGAGCTATGTCTTGTTTGACTTGTGTGTATTTTTGTATACTTACAACTCCTTTTAATCAATTAATATTCTTCTTTAAAAAGTTGCATTTACCTGATACTTTTGTTGAGTTATCAATGTTAATATATAGGTTTATATTCATATTTTTAGAAGAATTTTCAGAAATATACAAGTCACAAGAGTTAAGATTTGGGTATATAAATTTAAAAACTTCATATAAATCCTTAGGAATTCTTGGAAGTATGCTGTACAAAAGACTTATGACAAGGTATGATGATATGTGTATATCATTAGACATAAAATTGTATGATGGTAAATTTCACATAGTAGGGGATAATGATGTTTAAAGTAAATAATTTAACGTATCAATATGAAAAAAATGCCAATGCATTATTGAACATTAATATGGATTTTTCAAAGGGAAATGTTATAGGTATAATAGGTTCAAATGGTTCAGGAAAATCAACATTATTTATGAACTTAATGGGGATATTAAAACCTACATCTGGAGAAATTCTTTTTAAAGAAGAAAAGTTAAAGTATGATAAAAAAAGTTTATACAATCTTAGAAAAAATGTAGGTATTGTGTTTCAAGACCCAGAAAAACAAATTTTTTATTCAAAAGTATATGATGATATAGCATTCGCAATGAGAAACATTGGTATGGATGAAAAAACAATTAAAGAGAGAATAAGCAAAGCTCTAGTAGCTGTTAATGGAATAGATTTTATAGACAGACCAGTACATTTTCTTAGTTATGGTCAGAAAAAAAGGGTAGCAATAGCATCAGTTATAGCAATGGAAAATGAAATTGTATTACTTGATGAGCCTACAGCTGGTCTAGACCCAGTAAGTACTAGGTCTATCGTAGATATAATAAAGGGATTAAATAAAAATAATATAAAAATAGTAATATCCAGTCATGATATGAATTTAATGTATGAAATATGTGATTACATATATGTATTGGATAAAGGGATTTTGATTGATGAAGGAAAGGCAGAAGATGTATTTATAAATGAAAATAATATAATACAAGCTGGCTTAGAATCCCCATGGTTGGTAAAAGTACATAAAAATATGAATTTACCTTTATTTAAGAAAGAAGAAGATTTGTATAAGTATTGGAAAGAAAGAGAACTTAATACAAACATATAATTAAGCCCTAAACCTATTTTTAAAAAATAGATTTATATATAATAACCCTTAACCTAGACCCCTTAAAGGTGCCTTATGATTCCCCAAATCATAAGGTTATTTTTTTGAGTAATAAAATAAATTGTATGGAAAAGTGTTATTTAATTGTAATATATTGGAAATAATCTATTAATATAATACATAATTATAATTTGAAGTAATTCATATTTTAGATTAAAATATATTTATGGCTGTTAACAGGAGGAGAAATATGAATTTAGATACATTAAATCCTGCTCAAAGAGAAGCAGTAGAAAAAACTGAAGGTCCAGTACTTATACTGGCTGGTGCTGGTTCAGGTAAAACTAAGGTATTAACAACAAGAATAGCATACCTTATAGAAGATAAAGGTGTACAAGCACCAAATATATTAGCTATAACATTTACAAATAAAGCTGCAAATGAAATGAGAGAGAGAGTTGAGCAAAACATAGGTCCTGAAACTAAGGATATGTGGATAAGTACATTCCATTCTTGTTGTGTTCGTATACTCAGAAAAGATATAAATAAGATTGGTTACAATAGGAGTTTTGTAATTTATGATTCTGCAGACCAAGTTACATTGGTTAAAGACTGTCTTAAAGAATTAAATTTAAGTGATAAGGTATTTGAACCAAAAGCAGTTATAAGCGCCATTTCAGGAGCAAAAGATAAGCTTTATACTCCAAAACAGTTTAAAGATATCAACATGGCAGATAATAGAATGGTTAAGATTGCAGATATTTATGCTCTATATCAAGACCGTCTAAAAAGAAATAGTGCACTTGATTTTGATGATTTAATACTTAAAACGGTAGAACTTTTCAAAGCTAATGATGAAGTATTAGCGTATTACAGAAGTAGGTTTAGATACATAATGGTAGATGAGTACCAAGATACAAGTAAAGCTCAATATGAATTGATAAAATTATTAGCGAGAGAACATCAAAATATTTGTGTTGTTGGAGATGATGACCAAAGTATTTATGGATGGAGAGGCGCAGATATAAGAAATATACTTGAATTTGAAAAAGATTATGATAATGTACATGTTGTAAAGTTGGAACAAAATTATAGGTCTACACAAGTTATATTGGATGCAGCCAATAAAGTCATATCTAATAATATAGAAAGAAAAAGAAAAAAGCTTTGGAGTGAAAAAAAAGAAGGAGAGCTTATAAAGATACAATTAACTGGTAGCGAAATAGAGGAGGCTGATTTCATTGCTGACTCAATTGCACAAATAGCTAGAAAAGAGAATAGACCTTATAAGGATTTTGCAGTACTTTATAGAGCAAATGCACAAGCAAGACCTGTAGAAGATGCTTTAAATAGAAGTCAAATTCCATACAATATATATGGTGGTACGAAATTCTATGAGAGAAAAGAAATAAAGGATTTATTGGCGTATTTAAGAGTTATTCAAAACCCTCAGGATGATATATCTATAAAAAGAATTATAAATGTTCCTAGAAGAGGTATAGGGCTTAGAACTATAGAAAAAATTGAAGACAGAGCTAATTTAAAACAAGAGAGTATATATTCAGTATTAATTGACATAGAAACAAATTCAGACATATCTACTAAGGCAAGAGCAAGTATAAGTGGATTTGTTGATATTATAGGTACTCTTAGAACTATAAAAGAAGTTTATCCTGTTAGTAAGTTAATAGAAAAAGTTTTGGATACCACAGGATATATGGATGAACTTGTAGAGATAAGAAACAAAAATGAAAAAGATTTGACTGGTAAAGGTGAGGAAGCTCAAGATAGAATTGATAATTTAAGAGAATTTATTTCTATAGCACTAGAGTTTGAAAGTAGTAGTGATGATACTTATGAAAATAAAGATTTAGAAACATTCTTAACTAGTATAGCACTTACATCTGAATCAAATGATGAAGAAGATAATGATAGGGTTTCGCTTATGACAATTCATACATCTAAAGGGCTAGAATTCCCTGTTGTGTTCTTAACAGGTATGGAAGAAGGATTATTCCCTATATCAAGAGCTATAAAATCTATGAGTGATTCACAAATAGAAGAAGAGAGAAGACTTTGTTATGTTGGTATAACTAGAGCTAAAGAAGAACTATATATGTCATTGACGGAGAAGAGAACATTATATGGTAAAACAAATGTTGCAATAGCTTCAAGATTTATGGAGGAATTGCCAGAAGAATGTATAGAACGATTGTACAAAGTAAAAAAAGAGTTGAGTTATTCTAAAGCAAATTATAATATGTTAGATAAATATACTAAAAAGTATATGAATACTATAAGTAAATCTAAGGTTGCAGATAAAGTTAATGCTACAATAAAAGATTCTAATAAAGAAACTAATCCAGATGATATAAAACTTGGTTCTAAAGTACATCATCCTAAGTTTGGGGTTGGGACAGTAGTTTCTATAATTGGTACAGATGTTACTATAGCTTTTGACCAACAGGGAATTAAAAAAATAAATAAAGAATATACAACACTAAATATTTTATAATGGAGGTAAACGAGGAATGGATAGTATAAACTTTGCTAAAAACCTGATAGACTTCATATATGATAGTCCATCATCTTTTCATGCAGTTGATAGTGCTAAGGAAATTTTAGATAAAAATGGATTTGAAGAATTGGTTTTGAATCAGAGATGGAATCTAAAAGTTGGTGGAAAATATTATGTTACTAAAAATTTATCTGCCATGGTAGCCTTTGTAGTAAATTCAGAAAATATAGAAAGAGATGGGTTTAGAATAATAGGTTCTCATTCAGATTCTCCTACATTTAGTATTAAACCAAACGCAGAAATAGAAGCTGAAAAATCTTATTTGAAGTTGAATACAGAGTGTTATGGAGGAGCAATATTGAGTACATGGCTGGATAGACCTCTTGGAATAGCTGGTAGAGTAGTTTTAAAAGGTGATACTATATTAAAACCAAACGAAAGACTTATAGATTTTAAAAAGCCAATTTGTATAATACCGAATTTAGCAATACATTTAAATAGAAGTATAAATGATAGTCATTCATATAACAAACAGAAAGATATGTTGCCTTTAGTTGGCCTGTTAAATGATACATTAGAAAAAGATAATTTTCTTTTAAAACAAATAGCATCTAATTTAGATGTAAATGTGGAAGATATTATAGATTTTGATTTATTTTTATATGAATTTGAAAAAGGAAGTTTAATAGGGGCTAATGATGAATTTATATCTATTGGAAGACAAGATAATCTTGCAATGGTACATGCTAGTTTGAATGCTCTTGTTAATACTAAAGGGCAAAATGGTGTAAATGTAATAGCTGTATTTGATAATGAAGAAGTTGGTAGTTCTACTAAACAAGGTGCAGATTCAAACATGTTGTTAAATATATTAGAGAGAATCTGTCTATCAATGAGTAAGGATAGAGAGGGATTCTTTGAGTCTATTTATTCATCTTTTATGATATCTTCGGATTTAGCTCATGCCATCCATCCAAACGTTCCAGAAAAACACGACCCAACTAATAAACCAGTTATGGGAAAAGGTCCAGTTATAAAGATAAATGCTAGTCAGGCATACACTAGTGATGGATATTCTATAGCTGTTTATAAAAATATATGTAAAGAAGCTAATGTTGAGTATCAAGAATTTGTTAATAGGTCAGATGAAAGAGGTGGAAGTACTATAGGTCCAATATCCTCTACTCACATAGATATACCATCTGTGGATGTGGGAAGTCCAATTTTAGCAATGCACTCTATAAGAGAATTAGGAAATGTTGAGGACCATTATAGTATATATAAAACATTCAGTAAGTTTTTTGAAATATAAATATAAGATAAACAATTTGGAGATGAGACTATGAAATTAGGATTATGCTTAGAAGGTGGAGGAGCAAAAGGGGCTTATCAAGCAGGAGTAGTTAAAGCCTTGTATGATGGAGGAATAAATAAATTTTATTCGATTTCAGGGACATCAATAGGAGCAATAAATGGATATTATTTATACACAGGCAATGTTGATAACTTGGAGAAAATGTGGACAAATATAAAAGATATCCAGAATGGAAATGTGAAAATAGTAAATAATACTGTGGATAATTCTCCTGCTATAGACAATTTAAGGGAACTAGATGATAGTAAAGTTGAAGAAATGAACTTTTATGTTAATTATGTTGAAGTTGATAATAAGGTAGTATCAGAAAAGATTGTTGATGTATCAAAAATATCTCGTAATGAAGCAATTGCAAGTATTTCATACAGTGGGTTGTTACCATCAAATCCAAATGCTACCCTTAGTTTTAAAGAACAATTTGTGAATGATGTGCAAGAAGGAATTTATGATGGTTTCAAATTAGATGGAGGTCTAATTAGGAGTGCATTAATTGAACCACTAATTGGGGATAATGTGGATAAAATTATTTTAATATCCACAAAATATAATTATGAGTTACCAGACGATATCAAAAAAATATATGATGAAAATAGAATCATCGTGGTTAGACCTAATACTCAGTTTGCACCTAAAGATACCCTTAATTTTGATGATGAATTTTGTAAAACTATTTATCATGAAGGATATGAAATAGGAAAAAATATACTTGATAGACTTTAAATTAGAGTATAATATAATAAATGTAATTATGTAATTTAACTAATGAAAAGGAAGGTAATAAATTATGGAAAATAACAATCCTATAGTAACTATAGAAATGGAAAATGGAAAAGAAATTAAAATTGAGTTATATCCAAATATAGCACCAAATACAGTTAAAAACTTTGTATCATTAGTAAATGAAGGATATTATAATGGAATAATCTTTCATAGAGTAATATCAGGATTTATGATACAAGGAGGATGCCCAAATGGTACAGGAATGGGGGGGCCAGGTCACTCTATAAAAGGTGAATTTAGTGGTAATGGATTTACTAACAATCTAAAACACGAAAGAGGAGTTATATCAATGGCTAGAACTATGGCACCTAATTCAGCCGGTTCTCAATTTTTCATAATGCATAAAAATTCACCACATTTAGATGGTCAATATGCAGGTTTTGGTAGAGTAATAGAAGGTATGGATACAGTTGATGAAATAGCATCAGTTAGAACGGACGCAGCTGATAAGCCACAGACTCCACAAATTATGAAATCTGTTACTGTAGAAACTTTTGGAATAGACTACTCAGATGTAGAAAAAAACTAAAACATATATAAAACTAGGTTAAGTTATAAATAAAAGTTAAAAATATATGTTGTTTAATGAAGATAAAGTGAAATGTTGTTATGTCTTTAGACAAATACATTTCACTTTTTTATTTGTTTTGCATGAGGGAAAATTATATATTATAGAATTTTAATTGAAAAATAAAGTTTGATTAAAAAAATTTTACTATGATTGTTTATATTTAAGTTTTGATATAATAATATATTAAATAAATAGATAAGATATGTGGAAAACACTTATTTCAGTATTTTTTGAATTTATTTTATTTACTTTAATTAAGAAAAACAAGTTTTTTTGTAATTTTTATTTACAAAAAAACATTGTTATGGTAATATCTTCTATTTACAATTTCATAACTTTGGTTTACAATAATAGAGACAATAAATCCTAAAAAACATAAGAAGAAAAAAGTGCTTAATATTTGAGAGAGACTGGTTTAGTTTACACCAGCTAGGCCAGTCAAGGAATAATTTAAAGTGTAATATATAATAATGAAAGAGAACATACTATTAGAATTTTCTAATAGTATGTTCTTTTTTTGTATAAATTAGTATTATTATATAAAAATTTAAGACAGTATATTTATAGTTCTGATGTAACTAAGTATGTATTTTAACATAGTATAATATAGACCCAAAATGGAGGGATTATAAATGAGAAATATTATACTTTATTTAAATGATGATACTTTTGTATCAAAAAAATATCCAGATAAAAACTTTAGCCTTTTAGAATATTGCTTGATAGGAACCAAATGTTTAAATACTTTTGTAGAAGAAAAGCTAATTACTTTTTTTAAAGTGAGAATACCAGATATATTAAAAGACAAAAATATATTAAAGGCAGAGTTATTTATTCATATTAATTCAAATAAGAATTGCATTTTTAATGAAAAAGTAGATATTGAAGTGAAAAGAATAAGTGAATATTATAATTCTAGAATTATATCATGGAATGATAAATTGCCTATGGAAAATGTAGGTGGATATTTACCAATTAGTATAAGTGATACATCTAATTATATCTGTTTAAATATTACAGGTGTTGTAAAAGCATGGGCAGTAGGGAAGTATCCTAATCATGGGTTAGCTTTATCTTTAAATTATCCTTATCAGATTCTTGAATTTACATCTAGTAGAGGTTATAACAAACCATATATACTTGTAACATTTGAAGATAGAAATAAAGAGAATTGTTATCCTAAATGTGGGTGTCCTCCAATTAGAATTACAGGCCCAACAGGTCCAACTGGAAATACAGGTCCAAGAGGAGAGAAAGGTTCAACAGGAGCAACAGGTCCAACTGGAGAGATAGGCCCAATGGGAGCAACAGGAAGTACAGGGGCAACAGGAGAAATAGGACCAACAGGGAATACAGGGGCAACGGGAGCAACAGGTTTAACCGGAGAGATAGGACCAACGGGAGCAACAGGAAGTACAGGGGCAACAGGAGAAATAGGACCAACGGGGGGTACAGGAGCAACAGGAGAAATAGGACCAACGGGAGCAACGGGTCCAACAGGAGAGATAGGACCAACGGGAGTAACAGGAGCAACAGGAGAAATAGGACCAACAGGAGCAACGGGTCCAACAGGAGAGATAGGACCAACGGGAGTAACAGGAGCAACAGGAGAAATAGGACCAACGGGAGCAACGGGTCCAACAGGAGAGATAGGACCAACGGGAGTAACAGGAGCAACAGGAGAAATAGGACCAACGGGAGCAACGGGTCCAACAGGAGAGATAGGACCAACGGGAGTAACAGGAGCAACAGGAGAAATAGGACCAACGGGAGCAACGGGTCCAACGGGAGTAACAGGGCCAACAGGAGCAACAGGAGAAATAGGTTCAACGGGAGCAATGGGTCCAACAGGAGAGATAGGACCAACGGGAGTAACAGGAGCAACAGGAGCAACAGGAGAAATAGGACCAACGGGAGCAACGGGTCCAACAGGAGAGATAGGACCAACGGGAGTAACAGGGGCAACGGGTCCAACAGGAAATTCCTCTCAGCCAGTTGCTAACTTTCTTGTAAATGCACCATCTGCACAAATACTAGATAATGGAGAAGCTATAACAGGTTGGCAACCAACAATAGGAAATAGTTCAAGTATAACAGTAGATGCAAATGGTACATTTACAGTACAGGAAAATGGTGTATATTATATATCAGTTTCAGTAGCATTGGAACCAGGCTCATCAAGCACAAATCAATATTCTTTCTCTATGCTATTTCCAATTTTAGGAGGGAAAGACTTAGCAGGTCTTACTACTGAGCCAGGAGGTGGAGGAGTAATTTCTGGATATTTCGCTGGTTTTTTATTTGGTGGAACTACCTTCACTATAAATAATTTTTCATCTACAACAGTAGGAATACGAAATGGGCAAACAGCAGGAACTGCGGCTACTTTGACAATATTTAGAATAGCTGATACTATTATGACTTAAAATATATCTAAAATAATCTTAAAAACTATTTAGATTTTATCTGAATAACAGAAGTATTTTTTATGTATTGAATTTTACTTGTTTTAGAATAAAAAGAACAATAATAATAGGATATATTCACAAAACTTTTAGCATTATGGATTTTTATTTAGCTTTAATATCAATATATGTATAATAAAAAAACTGTCTCAAATATAGATTTGAAACAGTTTTTTTGTTTAAAGATTTTATATTATTTAAAGTTTTTGATTGCAGTAGTTAAATTAGGCACTAATTGTTTTTTTCTTGATACAACACCTGGTGCAAATGTACCTTGAACACCTTCAACACCAAATGCATTAGCAATTAATCTATCTTCTGCCTTATAGATTAAATAAGAACCTTCTTTGATTATATCTGTAACTGCAAGAACTAATTTATCATAATCAGTTGAATTTATATAAGATAAAAACTCATCTTTTTTAGCAAATATAGAGTCTATGTCTAAAGTAAACACTTGTCCAATACCAACTCTGTGTCCACTCATATTAAACTCTTTAAAATCCATATTTACTATTTCTTCTATAGTATATTCATCTAGAGAAGTACCACATTTAAACATGTCCATAGCATATTTTTCCATGTCTACTTTTGCTATTTTATTTAATTCTTCACAAGCTTTTTTATCCATGTCAGTTGTTGTTGGAGATTTAAATAATAATGTATCTGATAATATAGCAGATAAAAGAAGACCAGCTATTTCATAAGGTATTTCAACATTATTTTCTTTGTAAATTTGATAAATTATAGTACTGTTGCATCCAACAGGCATAACTCTAAATGACATAGGAACGTCAGTAGAAATACCACCAAGTTTATGATGGTCAACTATTTCAACTATATTTGCTTGTTCAATTCCATCAGCACTTTGAGCATATTCATTATGGTCAACTAAAACGACATTCTTTTTAGATGGATTTAATAGATGACCTTTTGAAACCAACCCTAAGAACTTATTATCATCATCTAATATAGGATAAGATCTGAAGTTAGTCTCTAGCATAATCTCTTTTATTTCATCCATGTAGTCATCTTCTTTGAATGTAATTAGATTTTCTGTGGCTTCTATAGAGTCTAAGAAACTACATTGATTTATTACATTAGAAGTTTTATAGTTATCACTTTCAACAGAAACAACAGACACTCCATTCATTTTAGCAAGAGCTAGCAAATCTTTTGAAATCTCTGTATGATTAGTAAGTATTAAAAGTTTAACTTTTGTATCAATAGCATATTCAATACTATCATATCTATCACCAACAATAGCTATGTCTCCTTCTTTTAAAGTCTCTATTAGAGTTTCCATTCCAAATGATAAAGTAACTACTCTACCTTTTACATTTTCACCACAATCTACAAGTATAGTACCATTAAGATTTTTACAAATATTTGATAGTGATGTGTGTATAGTTGTAAAGTGTTGATGAAGTAGGTTTTTAGCTATTTCTTTCATAGTAATGATACCAGCAAAAGTTCCATCATCATAAGTTACAGGTAGCGTTTTAACATTTTTTTCATCCATAAGATTATAAGCTTCTAATATAGATGAAGTTGGAGTCAAAGGTACTACTTTATCATAATTTAAATCTCTAACTTGTATTCTAACATTATCTAAAATTTCAGGTGCATCTACCTTAAAGTAATCTAAGGCATATTTAGCTTCTTTTCTGATATCTCCTAAAGCATAAGCTGTTGCTTTTATTCCTAGTTTGTTTTTTAAATGTGCTAATGAAATTGCAGAACATATTGAATCTGTATCTGGATTTTTATGTCCGAAAACTAATAAACTCATTTTAATACTCCTTTCAAAACTTGAATATAAATAATAATTGATAAAAATATTATATCAAAAGGTAGTGAGTATTTGTTGTAAAAAGAAAAAAATTTAGTGAAAAAATATTATATAAAATTTATTTCTTACATAAATACTACAAATTTAATATAAAAATCATTATTATATATATTTTTACCCAATTAAATATCCAATCAAATTTATTTTTATTTGAAATAAATTGATTAAATATACCTGCGAAAAAATTAATTAATACGTTAATAAACTAAAAATTTATAAATATTTTATGCTGTAAAAAATTTTGTATATATATTATAATTAAAAATTTAACGAACTTAATATAAAAATTATTTACATATATGAAAAGCATAATTATTGTATATTAATTTAAAAATAACTTATAGAAATTAGAATAATTTTAGTTTGTATATTTTTTAAAACCATACAGTTGTTATAAAAAGAAAAATTGCACACAAGTCAAAAATAAGTGTCATTTTATAAAAATACGACAAAAATTTTATACACTACTTGTACAAATAACATGCAAATAACATATAAAATTTAATAAGTGAAAAAATGAAAGATATAAATTATCATTTTAGTATTTTATCTAGTCAAAGTAAATTATTTAAATGAAATACATCTCATTTAGATAAAAAATTTTAGTAAAGGTAAAAAAAATAATATATTTGTTAAAAAATAAATTGACAAAATATTCAGAAAAAATTTCTTGACCTAAGAGAGTAAAGTAAATAAAATCTAAAGTATAGAGACGAAATCTATAAAATTATTTTAAGTATAAGTTAAAAATATAGAGGATGCATTTAAAATTTATAAAAATGGGAGATGCCTAATTATTTTAGGGAGGTTTTTAGTATGGAGAAAAAAGAAAAGATAGTAGATAGCTATAGGTAGTGCAATGGATGCTGGTAAGATAATGTGGGTAATGTATGAGCATCCAGAAGTAGATTTCCAAGATTTAGCTATGAGACTTATGGATATAAGAAAAAGAGTATATGTATTCCCTAAGATGGGTGAAAAAGCATACTTTGCTGCTATCCCAACTTCAGCAGGAACTGGTTCAGAAGTAACTCCATTTGCAGTTATAGCTGACCAAGATTCAGGGGTAAAATATCCACTAGCAGATTATGAATTAATGCCAAATATGGCTATAATTGATGCTGATATGATGATGGAGATGCCCCAAGACTAACAGCATCATCAGGTGTTGATGCCTTAACACATGCACTAGAAGCATATGTATCTATGTTAAGAACTGAACCAGCTGATGGTTTAGTACTACAAGCAGGTAAAATAATATTTGAATATCTACCTCGTGCATATAAAAATGGAAAGAATGATAAAGAAGCAAGAGAAAAAATGGCAATGGCATCAACTATGGCGGGAATGTCTTTTGCAAATGCCTTCTTAGGAATATGTCACTCTTTAGCACATAAATTGGGTGTATTCCACCATGTTCGACACGGTGTTGCAAATGCGTTATTAATAAATGAAGTAATCAAATTCAATTGTGCAGAAGCTCCAAATAAGATGGGTGCATTCTCACAATACAGATATCCTGATTGTATACAAAGATATGCTGAATTTGTTTCTTTTGCAGGAATTAAGGGAAATACAGACCAAGAAAAAGTAGATAACCTTATAAAAGCAATAGATGAACTAAAGGCAAAAGTGGGTCTTCCTAAGACTATAAAAGAGGCTGGGGTAGAAGAATCTAAATTCTTAGAAAGATTGGATGCTATGGTTGAACAAGCTTTTGATGACCAATGTACAGGTGCTAATCCTAGATACCCATTGATGAGTGAATTAAAAGAGATATATCTAAAAATTTATTATGGTAAATAATATTCATTGTAGAATATAGGTTCTATTAGATTTGTATATAAATTATTAGATTTATATATAAATAGAGTTTTATTAGAGATGTATATAAATAGTTATTAATAATAGATTATAACTTAAATCCTAAATGGAAATGATAAAAAGTCAGGAAAAGCATATTAATTTTGAATATGTGAATTTAATCAATTAGCTTTAAAATTAGTCAGAAAATTTTTTTATTACATATAATTTCAAAGCATAATATATAAAAAACTTTATGAAAAAATTATGAAAATATTCAGAAAATTCTATTGACTAATTTATTTATCATGATATAATAGGTTTAGAAAAGAAAAAGAACTGGGGCCTATTAAGGCCCCCTTACTATTTTTTGATAGATTTATTTAGAATAACTTTCTCATTTTGATTTTTTATGTTTATTATAGAGTCAGTATAATCTACTTCAAAGTTAGCAAAAGCAGAGAATAAATCTATGTCTCTTAGTAAATGAATTGTCATACATTGATTGTTCTTATTTAACCTTAGAATCAATGCTCTTACAAATGGAAATTGTATTCTAGAATTAAATAAGTTAGAACCATCAGTATCTATATCTAGGCTACGATAATTAATATCTATAAATATATCTACATCATCATTTTCTTCTCTTATTATTCTGTAATCAAAGTCCAAGTTTAAATTTAAATTACTTAAAATCAATAACATTTAAATCCTCTTTTCTATAAATAGTTTTAGAGTGTTAATTTAAGCTCTCCATCTATTATAGATATAATTCTATCTGCTTTTCTAGCAATACTTTCATTATGTGTTATTATTATAAGTGTTTGGTTATATTTTTTTATAGAACTTTTTAGTAAATCCATGACTTCTTCTGTAGTTTTACTATCCAAATTTCCTGTTGGTTCATCTGCTAGGATTATACTTGGCTTTGCAGATAAAGCACGTGCAATAGCAACTCTTTGTTGTTGACCACCAGATAATTGATTGGGAAGATGATTTTTCCTTTCATTAAGACCCAATAAATTTATAAGGTCATCAATATATTCTTTATCTATTTTTTTATTGTCTAACTTTAGTGGTAATTCTATATTTTCCTTTACATTTAATACAGGAATTAAGTTATACTGTTGAAAGACAAATCCTACCTTTTGTCTTCTATATCTTGCTAGTTCTTTATCTGAAAGACAACATATATCTTTACCAGCAACTTTTATAGTACCATTACTTGGTCTCTCAAGACCACCTACTAAATGTAGAAATGTACTTTTTCCACTTCCACTTGGACCAATTATCGCAACAAATTCACCCTTATTTATTTTTAAATTTGCATCCTTTAGTGCATGTACAGATGTTTCCTTTTTTCCATAAATCTTACCTAAGTTAATAGTTTCCAATATAGGCATAATTACCCCTCCTATTCTGTGATGTTTATAGCTTCAACTATACCAATTTTATTTATTTTCCTTAATGGAATATATGTAGCTAGAATACCAACAATTATATTTGCTAAAATAACTAGGATATATATTTTGTAATCTATTGAAAATCCTAATCCATATGATACAAAATAATACGTGTAATACATTCTAAACTGTATTATAAGACCTGTTACAATGGTAATTACACTTGAAAGTGCTCCATATAATATTCCCTCATAGAGTATCATATTCTTAAATCCTTTATCAGAGATACCAATAGCCCTTAGCATTCCAAATTCGCTAGTTCTTGAAGTTAAGTTATAACTTATGTTATTTATTATATTAAATACACTAATTATGAACATAACTGCTACTATGCCATAAGCATAAATCATAGATCTAGCTGTCATTTTATCAGAGTTTTCTTTTTCCACTGACATATTCACTGTTGTAGTTCCAGGAACTTCACTTCCTATTTTACCTAAAAGTGTATTTATTTTTTTTATGTTTGCATTTTCTTTAAGATCTATATAAACTACGTTATATTTATCTACACCAGTTAATTTTTTTAGATATTCGCTACTCGTTATTACATCTATACCATTATCTCCAGAGTATGAATTATTATCTGCAAAAGGATAGCTCACAACAGCTCCAACTTTAAATTCATGTTCTAGATATTCATAATTATCTTTTTGTCTCATATAAAGATCTGTATCTATTTCACCTTTTGGATATTTAACTTTTATAGTATCTCCTACTTTCATATCTACAACGGGTGTTCCTACACCAGGTGTATAACTCTTGCTGTATTTATTTGTTTTAGAAATTTGTGGGACATATACTATAGCCAGGTTTTCCTTTTTCATTTTTTCTAAGTTTATACTTCCACTCACTAAGTATTTCTCTAATGAATTTATCATCTCATCATTATAACCTCTTAACCTTTGCTCTAGCGTATATTTGTCAGTAGTCTTATTTTTGGTCAATAGAGGAAACTCCTTAAAATAAGGTGTTGAACCTATAATGTCGTAGTAATCTAATCTATTTATTTTATCTAATTCTATTTTTGTATTCAAGATGCTAGCAGTTTTGACTTTATCAATTCCGTCTATATTTTTTATTTTGTCTATCTGATTATCATTAAGACCATTTATATCAAAGATAGAATTAACCTTATAAGCTTCACCTAATTTGAAAGTAAGATTTGATAGAATAAAATCCGCATTCATATATGTTTTTTCTTGACCATCTTTGTTTTGTATATCTGAAAAAGAATATTTATAATTTTCCTTTATGACCATTATACCTCCTATACTCATGGATAATATAATTATGATGAATCCCTTTTTATTTCTAAGTATATTTTTAGCAGATATAGATTTTGTTACTGATATATTTAAAGTTAATTTTGATATTAAAGAATTAACTTTGTTTATATTTTTATCAGTTCCAAAAGTTTTTCTTATAGCATCGATAGGAGAAATTCTTCTTATCTTTAAATACGTAAAGAAACTTATAATTAGTATTGTCAGTATTATACATCCAATTGATAGAAAGATTATTTTATCTGAAATAACAAAAGGTGTTACCCTTATGTCTCCTTCAAATTGAATATTTCCTGCAGTCCTATTAAATATTTGTGCACCACCAATACCTATACATATACCTGCAGGTATTGCTATCAAAGCAAGTATGAAAAGTTCATAAAACATAAGTTTAAAAATCCTAAAGTTAGTGGCTCCAATGGCTCTTAAGATACCATATTCCTGTACTCTTTGGTATATTGATATAACATAGATACTATATATTACAATACCAGAAAATAGACTCATAGCAATTGCAGTATATTTACTTGAGTCATCTAAAGTACCATTTTCCATAGTAGACTCTATAAGCATTTTATTTTTTCCAACACTATTCTTATCCAACATAGTATTTTTTACTATATTATTTATGTTTGTATTTATATCACTGCCCTCATTAAATTCAACATAAACATAAGAAAAGTTATTCAATTTTGACTCATTGATATTCAAAAAAATTTCACACATACCCTCTTTTTTCTGAATAGCTCTATCTTCAAGTATTCCTACAACTTTAAACGTCTCTGGTTTTTCTTTTTTGAATAATTTAAGAGTAAGGTCTTGATTTATTTCTGGTTTTAAACCCATACTATTTAAAACCCATTTTTCCACTACCACCTCATTGTTATCTTTTGGAAAGTGACCTTTTATAAGCTTAGAATGACTAGTCAAATAATTTTTATTCACATATTCTATGTTTATAGGTAATTTTTCATTAACATCTGTAAAACCATAGTGAGATGTTATACCTAAATTTTTAATCTCTTTGCTAGATTTTATGAGTTTTAACTGATTTTTATTTATATCTTTAAAATATACATGGTCAGCTCCAAGATCTCTCTTCAATTTATCTACTTCTGCTTGCTGAGCACTTCTTGAGAGTGTACCAATACCAACAATGAGTGTTACAGCAAGAATTATACTCACAGCAATCGCTAAAGACCTAGCTTTATAACTTTTTATGTACCTTAATACTATTTTCAGATTATCTTTCATATTTACCACTTCCTTTCTTAACTAAATCAATTATATATTTATCTAAAATATATAGCAAAGTAAGTATTTTCAAATTTTAAGTAGTTAATTGTACAAATTTAATTGTGTTTTTACAATTTTAATTAATCTATATGTAAATTTTAACTTTTTACATAAACTTTTTACATAAATTTTTTAACATGATATAATTCTCATATAGAGGGGAGGGGAATCATGGAGAACAATTTTGTATTTCCTATAGTAATACTAACTTTGTTTATATTTAGCAATCTTATAATGAATAAGTACAAGTTTTACAAAGAATTAGACATATTAAAAAGAGGCATATTAACATTTTTTATATCGTGTTTTGCATTGATTTTATTCATGGAGGGTACTAAGTATATACAATTAAGTTTAGGATATAATTTTTTACTTGAAGGAGTATTAAATATTGTACTTTTTTTAATTTTAATTATTTTAAGTTGTTATACAGGATTTAAAGTTATAATATTGATAAATAATAACAATGAGCAAGAATCCAAGCTACAAAGACTAGACAGTAAAATAAATCATAAGGACAATATAATCATCAAATTAAGAAGTCAAAAACATGACTATTTGAAACATTTGCAAGTAGTATACTCTCTATTAAATACTGGGCTAGATGAAGACGCCAAAGAATATATAATGAATATATCAAATAGTTTTAAATCAAAAAATTCAAGGTATGGAAAAGTATCTTATCTAGATGCTATAGTTTCATTAAAATACGAGGAATGTATTGAAAAGGATATATCTTTTGATGTCTATATTCAAGATTTTATGGATAATTTAGAGATTGAACCTAATGATATGAGTTCAGTACTATTAAACATAATAGACAATGCAATAGAGTCTTTGTCTGCTATAAAAAAGGAAAAGAAATATATAAGATTACATGCATATGAAGATGAATTTCAGTATATTATAGTTATAAAAAATAATGGTCCTAAAATACATAATGTTGAAAGTATCTTTTGGGATGGCTTTAGTACTAAAGAGGGGCAAGATAGGGGGTATGGGCTACATCTAGTTAAAAACATATTAGATAAGTATGATTATAGTATATTTGTAAATAGTGATGATTTTTTAACTGAATTTGTAATCTTAATCCCAAAATATTATTAGTTAAGAGGAGAAAAGTCTGTGATAAAAGTTTTGATTTGTGATGATGATAAAATTGTAAGAGATGATATAGCAAATATAGTTAAAGAATCTGGATATGTAGATTATGTTAAAAAAGTTAAGGATGGTATAGAGGCAATTGAATTTATAAAAAACGAGAAAATAGATTTATTGATTATTGACATTGATATGCCATATAAAAATGGGATTGATTCTGCCAAAGAAATTCTTTCTATAGATAAGGATATACATATAATATTTGTGACAGGTTTTGCTGATTATAGTCTTAAAAGCTTTAAAGTGCATCCTATAGACTTTGTAGTTAAACCATTTAAAAAAGAAAAAATACTTGATTCAATTAATATAGCAATAGACCATATCAACTCCCATAAAATTGCTAATAATAATTTTATAGAAGACACTCTTTTTGTATATAAAATAAGGAAGCAGATACATATGATTAATTTTGATGATATAGTTATGTTTGAGAAAAATTCAAGAGCAATTAATCTATACACTAAAGATGAAGATATAATAAAGTTTTATGAGAATTTTGATGATTTAAAAAAACGCCTACCTCCTAATTTCTTTATGACTCATAGACAATACATAGTAAATTTAAGGTTTATACATAAGGTTATACCTATAAATAAATCTTCATTAGAGATAAGGTTTATAAATTTTCAAGAAAATGCTATATTAAACAAATCTCTAGAAAAAGATTTTCTATATAGATTTTATAGGGTTAAAAGATTCTAGTGAAAAGAGAAGAAAAATTCTTTTTGTGTAATATAATAAGTACTGTAAAGATAATGTATAAGAGAAGTTTATATAAAAATTATTTGTAATTATGATTTAATCTATATAAATTATAGTGTAGGATATATTGGACTTTCTTTAAAAAATTAGAAAGTCCAATATATTCTAGATGTAGTTTTATATTTATAAATTACTTAAGATACTAGGGTCTTTAATCTTATTATCTTCAGAAAGCAATAATATCTTAGACATAATCTCAGCAGTTTTAGGGTCTTCATCAGCGAATGGAAGGAATATCTTACCTCTACTTTGAGAATGTACAGGAAGTATATTTAAAGCACCCATTCCTTTTTTATGTACAATACCAGAACCCATATGTACAGAATACTCACCTAAATTACCTGCGATAAGAGCATGAGAGCCTTCAAAGTTGACATTCTTAATCTTTAACAATAATAAAAGTTCTTTAGCAATTGCTATACGCATTTCTACAGTAGAGTGACTCGTTTCAGGGTCAACACCACCAGCATGAGCGACACTTACAACAAGGTCTATATCACGCATAACTTCTGAGAATATAATTGGAGGTATAGAAGTTAATTCTAAGCTTTTATAAGTTTTTCTATCAAAAAATTCTAATGTTTCAATAGTAGGAGGCTCAATGTCTGCTGGTGAAAACCAATCTGCAAGTGCAAACATTTTTGCTACTATATTTTCTTTATAAAACACTTTCTGTAATCCTTCTTCGTAATCGACAGTCCAAAGTTGATTTCTAAGAAGTGCTACAGTTTTCTTTGGCTGGATTTGGTGACCAGCGTATCTACGAGATATAGTTTTTTCAGATAATTCGTCAGCATTTATTCTATAATATTCACGGAACACTTGCTTAAATGGTTGAACAATTTGCTTACTAAATAAGTCATGTTGGAATTCACTCCATTTACCAGACTCAAACAAATGAACTGGATGTGCAAGTTTTAATTTATTTTTTGCTGTTAATTTATAAGTTTCACCTTCTATATTGCAAATAAAGAACTTAGACTTATCATTATAAACATATCCAATATTATCATCACATACCCATACTAGATTTTTAATCAAAGGGCAGATAACTGGATTTTTATAGATATTGGAGATTTCTTTAACTGTAAATACTATTTCATTTTTCATAGCTTGCTCTAAACTCTGTTTTGCACGAGAATACTGACTCTTTAAATCTTTTTGAACAGATTTAAGTTCAAGTACATATGGATGTTTAGCAATAGCTTTTGGTATACTCTTTAAAGTTTTATCGCCTTTTTGAACTTTAGTGGATGCTTTTCCATTTTCATCAACATCTATCCAGATTGAAGTTCCATCAATATCTTTTGGTTTAAATAGATGAGCAACTTCATTTAGTTTTTCAGTCTCAAGAGCCCACATCATACGATTTACATCTCCAAATCCAGCACTTCTAGCTAGATTTTCTAGCGCTATAGTACAAGCTTTTGATTCACTTTCACGACGTTGTGCACCAAATTGCTTGCTTTCTTTAGCAAACTTTTGAATAAATTCATAACGGAAGGTTGCTTCTTTTAGGTCTCCTTTTTTCATAGGAAGTAAAGAGAAACTTCTTAATTTATCTTGATTTCTATTTGTTTCAATTTCTTTCATTAACATGTCTTTATCAAGTTTACCAAGTGTAGCATCAGCGTAAAGTTGTGCACGTCTATGAGAGTTACCACCACTAGTTATATATTTAGCTGATTTGTAAAGTATATTGAATCTTTCTTCCCCAATAGTCTTATACGAATCTAAAAACCAATCTACATCAAATGCACCATCAATGAAACTACGTGGTGAAATAGGGGAGAATAGAGCAACTTCTGATTCTTTTTGTGCAGAGAATCCCTCATTTATATGTGCATGGAAGTACCAAATTGTACTTTTTAGACCTTTCCAGTTTAAATATTTTTCAATTATGTTGACCCATTGAGGGGCATACATAGCAGCTTCTATTAATCTAAGTTCAGTAATGTCAGTATTTTTAAGTAACTTTTTTAACTCTTTTGAGTCGTCCTCTTTAGTAGGATAGCAATTTTTAAGCAGAGAACTTAAAACATCTTTTTTTGAATAATTACTACCATATGAATATCCTCTCTGGAAAGTTTCTTTACCAAGAGCAACTAAGATATTTACAAAATAATTTATACCTTCAAAGTATTGTATATTATTAGCTAGATGAGACACCTCTGTTGGCATATCACCTCTACGTGATTCAATTTCTATAATTTTGTTTGTAACAGTTTTTAAGTTATCTTTAAGCCAAGGATACTTTTCTAATGTGTCACCAGCCCATCTAGGATTTGTTAACGTTCTTATTATATTTACTGCATTGTATCCACTTATCATTTCTCTATTAACTTGTTCTTCAGTCATTAATCCTAATTCATGTGCACGAGCAAATACATTTATGCCAGTATAAAAAGGGAATTTATATTCTAATAACTGATAATTTGAAAATGTAGTATAGAAAAACTTAGTAAAAGAAATATCATCATAAATAAATGAATGTGTTTTATCAAGCCAATAATTTAAAATAGGAGCATCTAAAGCAGGGCAGTATTCATTTTGTCTGTAGTAGTTCTTAGTAAATTCAACTCTTTGTTTTTTACATTGTTCTATAGTCAATAAGTTTCTAAGCTTGTAGTATATATCTAAACAATAGTCAAATATCTCTTTATGGTCAAACTCATTTAGTAAGACTCTTAAAAGTCTTCTTGTAAGTCCATTAAATTTCAATTTTTCAAGTTTTGTATATATTTTCTTTTGTTTTTTAGAGTCAAGGACATTTGAATAGATAGATGAAAACCAACTTTTTTCTGTTTCATTATATCCACATATACTTATACTATAAAATAAAATATCAAGTATTAATTTGTAGTCTAAGTCAAGTTTTTTACTAGTTTCTCTCCAAAGTTCTGATAATGGATAATTATCTAGAGTATCATTAGAAGCCTTATATTTAATAGGAGTCAAATTATAAGTAGAGTAACCTAAAAGTACTTTTTCTACATTACCTGACCATCTTTCAACTTCATATTCATAATCTGCATTTTCAGTAATAAGTTCATCAAATTTTTCATAAACTTTTATTACTTTATCTATATCTGTATCAAGTATTTTTTTTGCTTCTCTTTTTGTTGATATAGAAATAGAATCTTCACTTGAAGATAAACTTATGTTGGAAATAATTTTATTAAGTTTTGATGAACTAGATGAATCTTCTTTAAAACCAAACTGTTCAGGAATTTGAACCTTATTTTCAGGGCTATATATTCCAAAACCATTTTCTTTACAATAATCATTTTTTGCTTTACCTAATAAATTATCAATTAGTATTTGAACTTGAGATATATTCTTTTTAGATTTATCAATATCTTCTACTAGTAAAATAAGCTTACTATATAGTTCTTGTCTATCAGCATTGTCTTTCAATAAGTTTACAATTTCAAGACCTCCAAGGCATTTTTGCGAGTTTGAAGATTTTATCAGTGAAGAAGCAATATTCTCTAGTTTTGAATCATTTTGTTCAAGTAAAATTTTTATCACTGTTTGTCTAATAGAGCTTGTCTTTAAAGAAAGCAGATTGGTTATTTTGTCTAGCTCTATATTTGTTAGCTCAAGTTTTCTAAGTAGACTCAATACAGTTTCTCTGTTGTAAACACTCTTATCACTTAAACATTCCAATAAGAAATCACGTTGTCTATCCGTTTTTGGTTCATTTATAAAATTAACTATAAGTGAAGCTCTTAAGTCTGAACTCATAAGATGACAATTTTCCATGAGAACATCTATAAATTGGGTATTCATATCGTATGCTGTTAGAGTCATCATACACTTAAGTATCTCATGAGAAGAAATTTCAATCCAAGTCCATGGAAATACACTTCCTAAAAAGGATTTAGTCTTTGAGTTTAAAATTTCTAAAGCATGTTTTAGACTTTCAAATTGTTCTTTTCTAGCATAAAAGTCTTTGTCAATTGGAGTGTTTGACAAGTCAAAAATGGTTTCTCTGTTTTGCCAATTATAGTAGTAGCCAACAGAACTTTCTACATAGAAATTTCTAATTACCCATGCTAGTATCTCTAAATCATCGCCCTTAATGTTTTTAGATGCTATAGAATGTTTAAAATATGTGCTTTCTGTATGCGATAAAAAGTAAAGAGCTACAAGTTTTTTATATTTTTCCTGACAAGAAAGTAAATTTTTAATAAGAGGGTAAGAGTCATAGATGTTATAAGTTGCAGTAGACCATAAGGCAAAGTAAATTTCAAGGTTATCATTGCTATTAATTGATTCTATACGGAATTTTTCATCAGTCAATGATTTATATGAAAGTTCTAAGCACTTACGTATTATTCCAGGTTTTTGGTCTGAAAAGCCAAGTCCTGTCCATGTGTCCAAGGCTCTTATAACAGAACTAAATCTCTCTAAATTATTATCCAAGATAGTTTTTAACAGGTATATTGATGCAGGGACTGTACCTTCATCTAAACTCTCTACAATTTGCTGTCTAAGCCCTTCTTGTTGTTTAGCTGCTAAAAGAAGTTTAGAAAGTATTTCATAGCATTTTTCACTATGACTTTTCATAATGCCAATTATCATTTGTCTTGTAAGTAGGGCAGTTTGATTTTCTCCAAATATTACTTCTTCCAATGCACTTATTACTTCTTGATTTCCTTTGTCTATTTCCAGTGCTATTTTATCACTCATTATAGAGTCATAGTATAAGACCTTATTTGGAAGAGTAAGATAATCTATAACTGAAAAATCATAATAAATCAAATCAATATAGTTTGAAATAAATCTGATTATTCCACTAAAATAATCCACAAGTTTATTTGAGCGATACCCTTTACGATAATACCCTCCTGAATATGTATAATCCATCTTTCTTTTAATCAACTGGCAAAGTTCTTCTACTTGTTCAGAAGTAAATATTAATTCTAATGCATTTTTTAAAGGACCAGAAAGGAGTTCATCTATATTTTTAATCTCATAGTAATAGCAATTGTAGTATTTATTTATTATATTTAAGAATTTGTCTTCAGGTTCTCTATAATAATATGAACTATTTTCTATGCAGTCCCAAAGAGATTTTGCTAAGTCATAGTATTTTTTTGAAGAAGATTTAGTAAAATTATTTTTAAAATTTTCAATTATTTTAGGGTTTTTTTCTACTCTAGTACGTTCCAACATTTATGTACCTCCAAATTATTTATTTTAAAACATTCTTCCAGCAAGTAAAGTAAGTCTTATAAAAGTAAAGATATCTCCACTTTTCAAATTTATAGGGGAATCAAGTTTTTCAATAATATCTTCATTTATAAGTACTTTATAAATTCCATCTTCAAATGCTTGTAATGCTACTTCTATTGCTTTTTCTGTGGATTGTTTGTTTTCATTGTAAATAGAGCCAAACCCAACTTTTCCAATATCAGCTTGAGATTCAATTTCTTCACTAGTTAAGAAGTTTACTATTGATTTTTCTGGAATTTTCTCATTATATTCAAGAACATTTTTAGATACAATTTCAGAGATAGCCTCTTTTAGGCAATTGATGTTATCAGATACATCAAAGGGGGTAAGTTCTAGCATAGGTTTGCGTTTGCCAACAGCTTTAACTCTAAAATAAATTTGCATAAAATCACCTCGTAAAACATTAATTATGTACTTAGGAATTTAAAAATTTACCTATTTGTTATATTATATCATTTTGTGAATTATTAATGTGAAATATGAGATTATTTTACAAAAAATAGAAAAAAAGCTATCTTAAAGTCTAAAAAAGCAATAAAAGATAACTTTTAACTAGGATTATATAAAATTATAACTATCTATTTATTAAATTTTAATTTTAGAATTACTTTTGATAACTATCTTTTTTTATTTATGAATTTTGCTCCTAAATATTTCTTGATGTCTTCTTCAGGAGAAAAGTCATCAATAAGGATTTCTTTCCCAGTATCTTCAAATACTACAAGAACTTCACAGTCACCTTGTAAGAAAAATTTTCTAACAGTATCTTCTTTAACTTCTCTAACTTTTATTACATTCTTTTTTTCCTTCTCGAAGTCTTTTGTGTAATAACTTCCCATCATGTTAATTATTTTTGTATATCTATTCATAAAATACCTCCATATGCGATTAGATTTAAAAAATATGTTATAATAATTGTTTGTATTAACTTAATAATTATAACAAGGAGTAGTAATAATGACTAGTATAAAAAATAAAGATATTTTAAATTGTATAGATTATTCCATTAAAAATAAGCTCTTTGGCAAACTAAATTATATATATGAGTCCTTACCAACAGGAAGTTGTTCTGGATGTGGAAATTGTTGTATGGAATCAGTAGGTATAAATTTAATTGAGTTTTTGAATATATTTTGTTATCTTGAAGAGAGAGTTGAATTAAAAAAAAGTTGTATAAGCAAAGTATTAGATTACTATTTTGAAGAGTATGCAAGAAAGAACTCGTGTCCATTTAAAGATAATAACAACAGATGTTTAATATATGAAGTTAGACCATTAAATTGTAGGATGTTTGGTCATTGGAAAAAAGAAGACTATAATAAAAATCTAGATAACGTTACTAAGAAGAATAATGACTATAAAGAATTAATGAAAGAACAATATGGATTTGAAATAAATGATGAAGTAGTAAACTATAGAATAGATTATTGTGATAGATTTGTTCCAAATAGAGATTATTTAAGTAAATCTGAGAGATTAAGTTTTTCTGATAAGCTTATGACATTAGACTCAAAGATTTATTCTAGTGGAAACATAGACATAGATTTTAGGGATAGAGGTATAGTTGAATATTTTATAGAGTCATTACTTTATAGAGATTTAGCATATAATGTAAAAATAAGGATATCTAAAGAAGACAAAATAAGAAAAAGAACTATTGATAGAATAAAAAGAATTATTCTTGTAGAGTCTTATATTAATAAGTAATAAATTGTATCATAAATATTGTCAAAATGAGGTGAATAAGGTGAATCTTACAAAAGTAAAAGGAAATACCTTTTTTATAAAAGGTGGCACGAATACAGGAATATATGTATTTGAAGATAACACAGCTCTTATGATAGACCCAGGATTATGTGGTTCAAGGCCTAGAAGAGTAACTAAAGTATTAGATGAAAATAAAATACAAGTTAGATATATTATAAATACTCATGGTCATGATGACCACTATGGAGCATGTAATCAATTTAAAGATTATTATAAAGACGTGTGTATAATGTCATCTGAATACGATAAATTATATATAGAAAATCCAGAATTATTTTCAAAGTATATTGTTGGGGGAAAGAGTAATGTATTTATGGATAATATCTTAAAAAATAAAATGTTGGATGATATAAAAATAGATAAATCTATAGAAGTAGGGAAGCTTGAATTAAACAATGAAATGTTTGATATAATTGAATTTCAAGGTCATACACCTGGTAGTATAGCTGTTTTGACAAAAGATAAGGTGATTTTTGTTGGAGACTTATTGATAGGAGATGAAATTCTCTCAAAATATGATTTTTTGTTTCTATATGATATACAGGAGCAAATAAATTCATTAGAAAAATTAAAAAATATAGATTTTGAGTACTTAGTTTTAGGGCATGGGAAGCAAGTTATATCAAAAGAAGATTCTTATAAATTAATCGAAAAACATTTGATTGCCTTAGAAAAATATTTATATCAAATAAGAACGTTACTTAAAGAACCAAAATCTTTAGAAATTTTATTAAAAAACATTATAAATAACAATAATTTAAGCAATAATTATAAAGAGTATCATTTTTTTAAATCTTCGTTAGTATCTGTTATAAGTTACTTAGTTGATTTAGAAGAAATAGGGTATATATTGGAAAATGGAGAATTGCTTTACTATACAAAAACAAAATAAATTATGATAGAATAAAGAAGGTCATAAAAAACAAATAAAGGGTGAGCAATATGGAATACGAAAAATGGAATGAAATACTAGCACCTTATGAACATGCAGTAGAGGAATTGAAAATAAAATTTAAAAATATAAGAAAAGAGTATTTAGCAAAAGGCGAATATTCTCCCATAGAGTTTGTTACAGGTAGAACAAAAAAAATATCTTCCATAATATCTAAATTAAAAAGGTTAAATGCAAAAGATATAGAAACTGAAATTGATGATATTGCTGGTATAAGAATAATGTGCCAGTTTGTTGAGGATATATATGCTATAGTTGATTTGATAAAAGTAAGAAATGATATGACTATAATAGGAGAAAAAGATTATATTACAAATTACAAAGATAGTGGTTATAGAAGCTATCATGTTATAATAAAATATCCTATAAACTCCATTGCGGGTTCAAAGGAAATTATATGTGAAATACAAATAAGAACTCTTGCAATGAATTTCTGGGCTACAATAGAACATTCATTAAAATATAAATATGACCATTACATACCTGAGACTCTTGCTGAAAGACTTAGAAGAGCATCTGATGCTGCGTTTCTTTTAGACCAAGAAATGAGTGAAATAAGAGAGGACATAATGAAAGCTCAGGCTATGTACCAAATGAAGTCTATAGCGATTAGAGATACTCTAAATAGAATACAAGAATTATATGACTTGGGTGATACACATAAAGCTATGCAGTATCAAAGAAAACTTGATAGAACTGAAACAGATAAAAATATAACTGAAATTTTGGAATTAAAACAAGAAATAGATATATTATTAGAGCAATATAAGGATACTAAGGTAGATGATAAAGTAGTTCAGTAAAAACTACTTGTAGAAAATTTACTAAATATTAATGAGGCTGCCTCTTAATGGAAAATAATTTCTAAAAAGGGACAGCCTATTTAGTGTAATCAAGAAAGGAATGATATTATGAGTTTATATGCTATAGGTGATTTACATTTTTCAACATCAGTCAATAAGCCAATGAATATCTTTGGAAACAATTGGGATGGTCACGAAAAGAAGATTATAGATAATTGGAAAGAAGTTGTTAAGGAAGAAGATATGGTATTAGTGCTAGGAGATACATCTTGGGGAATTAATTTATTAGAAGCTAAAAAAGACTTAGATATAATAAGTAAACTTCCAGGTCAGAAAATACTTATAAAAGGAAATCATGATTATTGGTGGACAACAGTTACAAGTTTAAATAAGCTGTATGAAAGTATGCGTTTTATTCAGACGAATTTTTATGAATATAAAGATTATGCAATTTGTGGAGGTAGGGGATGGATATGTCCTAATGATGTTAAATTTGATGAGACTGATGAAAAAGTTTATAAAAGAGAAGAACATAGATTGAGATTATCATTAGAATCTGCTCGTAAAAATGGTCACTCAAAAATAATTGTGATTACTCATTATCCTCCTACAAATGATAAATTAGAAGAATCTTTATTTACAAAGTTATTTGAAGAATATAATGTTGAAAAGGTGATTTATGGTCACTTGCATGGTAAAGAATCTTTTAAAATGGGATTGAAGGGGATTCGAAATGGAGTTGAATATACATTAGCATCTTGTGACTATACAGAATTTAATTTAATAAAAGTTCACGATTAAAAAACATAAATTGGTAAATACTATAAGATACATGATTAAAAATAAATATTTGAGGGATTTCGGTTTTGAGAAAGGAGACACGACTTATGAGGTGGATATTAGTTTTTATATTTTTATATCTTATTCCTTTAGTAGTGATATTCAGAAATTACAAGAATTTTAAGAGGTCTTGTATCTACAGTAGTATTTATGTAGTATTAGCTACAACAATAATGATAAGTAATATTTACATGAGTGGGCTTAATAAAATAAAAGAATCTATGTATTATCACAATTATATTTCTGATGAGACATATGATGAAAAGTATGTATCAAACTTTAAAGAAAAAGAAAGTACTGATTTAAAACAGAATAAGAAAAACAATGAAGAGTTATCAAATAATAAAGACTTAAATAGTAAACAAGATAAACATACACAAAGTAAAGACAGTGATAAAGAAGAAAGTAATGATGTAAAAGAAAATAATTATTCTAATAGTAATGCTTCGGTAAATGGCGAATCAGAAAAACAAGAAAGTATTACAAAAGAAAAGAGCAATTATACAAGTAAAGAAAACAATAGTGAAGATATAAAAAAAATAGATATAGAAAGTATAGGAATTTTTAAGAAAGAAATTTATAATATAGAAAGAGTAGCTTTAGTTCCAATGAGAGAATGTATACCTTACACTAAAGATCTAGCAAAAAACATAACTAAGTTATCTAGTATAAAAAAAGATGTTACAAATGCTAGAGATAAGTGTAAGGAAGTTGTAAAAGAGTATAAAAACATGCAAATTCCAGAACTTTCTAAGGAAGAATATACAGAAACATTGAGTAACGCTAGAGATGATGTAAAGAAAGCTTATGAGCTTAGAGAAAAATCTATGGAAAGTGCTTTAAAATTAATAAATACTAAAAGCCCTAAATATATAGGGAAGATAACTGCATATCTTGATTTATCAGACAAGCAGATAGAAAGCTTTAAAAATAGATTGAATGATTTAAAAGAAGAGATAAATAATGCAGAAACAAATAATATCAATTAATAAGATTTAAGGATATAAGTTAAAAGGGAGATTACGATGAATAAGCAGAGTATAGGAAAGCTAAATATGTTTTTTATGGGGATTACTCAAAGGAACCTTGATTAAAAAATAGCTACGCACACTTGTGACTTTAGTCATGAGTTAGTAGCTAAAATAGTCAGCATATAGGGAAACCTATATGTAGAGATAGGATATAACCTATCCAATACTACTTGAATTGCTAAAAACCCCTAAAGCTAACCAAACTAAAACATAAGGATGAAATAAACCTAAGTGTGAAAGTTACGAAAGTAGAAAAAATT
>NZ_JAGWCV010000037.1:0-35874 GCF_020657735.1 Clostridioides sp. ZZV15-6383
TAGCAGTATTTACACTAGTACATAACTCATCTATTGCCCCTTGGACATTGGTAGAATTTAGTTTACTTACTGTATTATCATAACTTGTTTTCTCTGCTGTTGTTTCTATACTATCTACACTAGTTTTTACCTCATTTATTGCACTAACAAGACTAGTTTTATCTGTTGTAGTAAGTTGTGTTGTGTCCCCTATTTTGTTATTTAACTCTGTTTTAGCAGTTTCTATGTTGCTTGTTAACTCTGTTTTGGTTGTATCTATTTTAGTGTCTAAATCTTGTATGTCTTTTAATGTGGCAAAAATTATAGTTGGGTCTATCTTGAGTTCTATGTTATTTACATTAGATACAACAAATATAGTCTTTACCTTCATGTCAATTACTGCTCCATCTTCCACTTTAGGTTTATATGCTGACCTATACTTTGATATAGCAAGTAAATTACCCTCTGTATCTAAATAACCTATCTCTCTAACTACAAATCCACCAGCACTAGCAGGTATTAAACTTTCTAAAATTAAGCAATTTGTCATGCTTTCATTAGTCTTGACATTCCCTACTTTACCTTCCCAAACTACATTTTTTAATGCTGTTTGTTCCTCTGTAGGATTATACTCATTTCCTCCACCATCTCCAAGTTGAATCTTAACAAAATCAACTTTCTCTCCTACTAAACTTGCATTTGCTATCTTAGCTTTACCTACATTTGTTAATATTGTATAGTAACTTTTTTCTGTAGCCAAACTACCACCTCCTATTTAATAAATTGTAATCTCTTGGTATCCAAATCCATTGCCACTAAGTATATTAATCTCTCCTTGTGTTTCAATATCTGATGGTGACCAAGGGTAAATTGTAATCTCATACCCTGTAATAGTGGTTGCTCCAAAGTACACACCATTATCCTTGCTAACTAAAACTCTAGTATAATCAAGACTCATGTTACAAGGTTTTATGTTACTTACAAAAGAATGAACTTCCTCAAACCAATCTTGATTTCTAGCATCACTCTCAAGGTGTATATTATAAATAGAATTATTAATAGTTAACTCATAATTACCTTGACCAACAATTGAATCTAGCCAGTTCCTAAGAAATCGTTCTGAGTAAGGTAATTTACTTATATATCTACTAAAAATCCTAAACCTTCTATCCTCTAAAGTCTCATTTGATTTGGGAGTTATAGACATTATTTTTTCCCATCTTTTTATACCACTTATGGTTAAGTCCTCTAAAAACTGGTCATTTGATAGGTCCTTTAATTTTTCATATAATGTTTTTATTTCTTTGTTTTCTACATTAAACACTTTTATATATTCTTCTTTATCCTGCAAAACTTGTGGTAAGTAATTTATTAGATTAATCTCTTTATCCAACTACCTCACCTCTCACTACTATGCTGTTACTATCTATTGTTAGATTAGATTTAGCATCATTTATCATAGTATTTGTAATGTCTAGTACTCCATCAATACTAAGTAACCTTGTTTCTATCTGAGATATACGGACTATTAAGTTTTCTTCATCTTCCCAACTCATATTTAACTCATTTAAATAATCGTCAATTACTTCTTCTGCAATTGATTTTATATTCTCCCAAGTGTAACCACTCTTATATGTTATTTCTGCTGATATATTTATAGTTGTACTCACAACACCTGTAACAGTAACTTTATGTCCTATTGGTGCTAACCCAAGACCTTCTCCTTGATGTCCGATTGGGTCAATTTCTTCTTGAACTAAATTAACTAAGTCAGTGCTTGGTACTTTGAAATTAGAATTAATTATTACTAACTTAACAGTTCCTCCACCATTCCAAACAGGATAAACCTTAACTCCTCCAACATCTTGTATTTTGTTAACTTCATCCTTATAGTTTTGTATATTCCCACCAAAGCTCTGTGAATTTAGGCTATCATAATATCGTTGCCTTAAACTGTCCTCTGATTCTTCATCTTCTCCATTTATCAGTATTTCTGTTAATTCAGCAGTTTCAAGACCGTCTATATATTCAATTGGAATCAACTGACCAAGTTCAAATATAGGTCCAGCAGTCTCACATTTCATCTTGTATATACCTTCAGATATTCTCTCAATTGCTACATAGTTATACTCTCCTAGATTAAGCCTAGAATCAAGTGGAATATCTATATTAAAGACACCCTTAGCAATTGTATTGGTTGCAGGTAAAGGTGTAATACCTCTCTCCTTACATCTTTTCTCTAAGTAGTAATAACTAGCAGTATCTACGAATGTCTGGTCTAGTAATTCATCCATGGCAATGTAAGTTTCTGTAAGTTCTATAGCAACAGGAGCAAGAGCATTATATATTATAGAACCTTCCCTTTTATCAAAGGTATCTGGTACACTATCTAACATTCTTTTAATTATATTTTCAAAAGTCATTAACTCAAACACTAAACACTCACCACCTTCTCTGCTTTTATATTTCCATATTTACTGTAAACTGTGAACTTACAATGGACCTTTCCTTTTATATTTTCAAACTCAAAATTATCTATATTTTCAATCCTATCATCTTGAATTAGTGCTTCTTTGATTCGTCTTTCAAGTTCGGGTATTACAAAGGATATAGGCTCTCCAATAAGGTCGTTCAACTCGACTCCATAATTCCAAGAGTAAATTAAATGTTGGTATCTCTCTGTGTTCAAAATTAAAAAGATGGTCTGTTTTAATGCTTCCACATCATCACAAATACCATCTACTCTGTTTTTTTCTATATTTAATTTAAAGGTCTTACTTGGTTCTTGCCTTACATCAAAATTAATTATTGATACATCTTCAATATCATAATCTAAATTATCACTTGGTAACACTCTATCACATCCTATCTAAAATCAAGTATTGTTGCCCTCCTTGCATACGAATTAAAACCAATTTGTCTCCCACCTTTTTGTCTGTATATCTTTTAAATGTATCTGTTTGTATTATAAAAAATTCACCAATAGATAGTTTTTGTTCTATCTTAACTCTTAGAGGGCTAATACTTTCTATTGTTCCAAATACAACTCTCATTGGATTACTTGTTTCTACTGCATCCATTGCAGCTTTTTTTATTATCTGTAATAAATCTTGGCTCATATTGCCACCTCACTTATATAAATCTTCTCACATGTGTATATGCTTTTCCTTTTCTATATGAATCAACTGATTGTATTTTTACTACATCACCAGTCTGTGGTGAATGAATCATTTGACCATTTCCAATATACATCATTACGTGATTACTACTACCTCCACCAACTCTACATAATAAGTCTCCTGCTTTCCACTTGCTTCTATCTTTTAAATCTACTGCACTGCCTGCCTTACTTTGCGTTGCAACAGTCCTAGGAATTTTTATACCTATTTGTTTATAACACCATTGAATAAATCCACTGCAATCAAAAGTATTAGGTCCTGTAGCTCCATACACATATTTACAACCTAATTTACTTTTTGCTAGATTAATTAATTTATCTGTTTTAGAGCTATTATTTGTACTACTGCTTTGGTTGTTGCCTTGAATTTGATAAGTTACATCTTTTAAATTCTTTTCTGCTTCCTCGTTGCTTCCAACTCCTGTACCTGCATTATTAGAACTATAGTTACTTCCTGTTATCTGTTTATAGAACTTTCCTACTCCTGGTACCCAATCTTTATTAAGAGGACTGTCATAAAGAGGTGCATATTTATCTCTTATACTTTCTAATGTTTTCCTTCCTGTATGGATATAATTTCTTGATAAATTACTTATACCTCTTTTTATTCCTTCATCTACAGAGCCAAAAGACATTCCTTTCATTCCAAAGAAATTATTTTTATTTTTACAAAGTGAAGAACTTCCATTACCAGTTTCATGTATAGAAATAGCAGCCATTAAAGCTGCATTGACTTTGTAAGCATTAGAATATTTAACAAATATACTTCCTGTATTTGATAACTTATTTTTAAATACTTTATTTAATTTATTTATCATATCATTGTCTTCTTTACTTGTAGTACTTTGTGCAGGACCATTTTTCTTTTCATCTTTATTATTAGTATTTCCACTACTATATGAGCTTGAAGAATAAGAAGCAAATTCATCTCCATCAACAAGAGTCAAATCCATAAAGTGCGAATTATTTTCAAATGTGTGCTTTACTTTCTCAACTAACATATAATTTTGTAAATCAATATCTCCTAAATCTAAAAAAACAGGTACTAAACAACCTGCTCTCACTCTAATATCACCAAGTACATTTTTTAAACTTAATGACTTAGTTTTCTTATTATATAGTTTTAGAAGTATATCACATTTTTGCTTTATCTCTGCTTCATTCATATTTTTATCAACTGTCTCAAATAGTTGTAGTATTCCCCAACTCCTCATATGCGTTGAGTCTTGTGCAATATATACATCTCTTTTTCCTGCTTCTTCATTATCTCTTACAAGTTTAATTTTTGTATAAGTATCACTATCTATACTTGAATTATAGTCAAAATCCTCAATTACATCATTATTCATGATAGTATCTAGTTTCATAGAATCAACATTTTTTAATGTTATTCTTCCAAACTCATCATATAAAACATACATTTCCTTTTTCTCTCTTAGAGTATCATCTAGTGCAGTTAAAATCATATCAAAGAGTGTTTTGTTTTCTTCTATCCTAGATATTTTATATTTTGTATCTTCTATGACATTGTATTTTAAATTAAAATCTTTAGCTAACATTTTTACAAGTTCGGATGCAGTTTTATTACTATATACATAAGTATCTTTATTCTTAAAATATCTCAACTGGTCGTAAGCAACAATTTTAATGTGATTTTCTTTATCTCTTTTCTTCTGAAATATATATCCATAGAATATACCTATTCCTTTATAATACAGCCTTACAGAATTACCCTCACAAAACTCTAATATATCATCCATGACTATTGTAAATTCTAGTTTACTTGGCGCTCCTCGTCTTTCTATCTCCCATGTGATACCATCCAAAACTACAGGTTCATAAAAGTCTTCCCAATGTGCAATAACTAATCTTACATCTCTGTCATTTGCTAATACTAATTCATCATCCAAGTTTTAACACCTGCCCTTTGTAGATGGTATATTTAGGTACTTTTTTACCCTTGTTAGCCTTATCCATCATACTTTTATTTAGTTCATATACTTTCTTATATAATGAACCATTACCAAGTTGTTTCTGACAAATTGACCAAAGACTATCTCCACTTTTGACTGTATATGTTTTAGTGTTTGTGGCATTGACTGAATCAACTCGTTTTGGCTCTATCTTTACATTAGGTCTACCAGTCTCATTTTTAGGAGGGGCAAGAACTAACTTTTTAGTTGAGTAATCTCTATATTGCTTTAACTTTATTGCAACTTTTGTATCTGAGCCATTATCTGCATCTTCTAAAATAGCATACTCTTCAAGAGATACTTTTATATTAGTGTTAAATAGTACTTTATTACCTAATTCCCTCGATACAATAAATTGAAATGGCTTACAATCTGTCTTTAGTAATTCTAGTTTACTTAAAAAGAATTGAACATCTTTAAAGGCACCTTTGTAAAACGGTAATTTATTATGTGTAAATTCTGCTTCAAAACTTATTTCAGATAGCCCTTCTTTTTTTAGTATGTTTACTTCTCCAGTGTTTATTAAATCAACTGTTTTATTTTTGTTTGTTACTTTAATCTCAAGTTTGGGTGGTGGGATTGGTAATTGTACTCCATCTAGGTAAAAATCATAAGCCATTTAAACACCTCCTAAACTATTCCCTCAGCAGATACAACCATAGCGTCATTTAATTTTTCTGTTAGTACATTAACTATACCATCCACATCTGCATCTTTACTTATGTTGTTTGTATTGTTCATATCAATTTTTATGTTTACTCCTGTAAATCGATTGATAGTCTCTTGTTCTGCAATGTCTCTAAGATATTTTAAGTCTTCTTGACTTTTATCCATTGTTTTAGCCATTTTTGCTGTATTTCCCGCTGTATCTTTTGCACCTTTTGCTGCATCGTTCAGCGGAGAGTTTAATCCTGCTGAACCTATGCCTTCACCGAGTCCATATTTTTTATCCCACAAGTCGTCAAGACCAAGTTTTTTCTTTGCATCTTCTGCTATTTTACTAATATCAAATTTATCTTTTATGTTAGTTTCTAGTTTATCTCCCCATTTATAACCTGCATCCCAAGCTTTTCCATAATTAAATCTGTCAAAATGCAGTTTATTAGGATCCATTCGTTCAACTTTTATCTTAGCTTCTCCTGCTACTTTGTCAGTCCAACCTTGTAATGTATCTTGCCATCCACTTACTGCATCTGCCAAATTTGAGCCAAAAACTGTATCAAATGCACTTGCGATACTTCTTATAATACCTAATACCGCATCAGCCATTCTAGATACCGCCCTTATGACAGAGCCAATCGGGTCGTCTAAAAAGTTAGCAAAGAACTCTGCAAAGTTTGCTAAACTATTATATATTAAAGCTACAATATCTATAATTAAGTTCCCTGTTGCAATAAATAAATTTCCTACAAAAGCAGCTGCAACTGATATTGCACCTGCAACTACACCTATAGCAGATACACTAGTCCCTGCGAAATGATTAAAAACTGCTACTCCTACGAAAACTGCTGCTATTACTAGAGCTATTGTAGCTACAACCATTACTATAGTAGTAATTAGAAGTAACATAGAACCACTTAAAGCATCTGTAGATACTTTTGCTGCTATATTCATCATTATATTTGTTAATAATGAACCATTTAATAAATTAGTCCAAAATGCTTGCAGAGCTGTCCAACTAACTTGAATAGCAGTAATTGCAACACCTGCTAAAATAGCAGCTTTGTATAACCCCCACAATACAATACTAGTGATTAATAAAGGCTGTATTATGCTCCATCCCTGTGCAATAAAATTAATGACACTTCCTATAGTTGTTAATAGCCATCCTAACCCTTGAGCTACTAGACTAACTCCAACAATCATCAGATTAAAAAATCCAATAAATGCTGGACTACTCAATAAATCAATAAACCCATTGAAAACATTATATCCAACAGCTCCCAAGACATACAACGAATCTGTAACATCAGTTATAAAGGTTCGGAATCCCCTGCTTGAGACCGTGTCCTCAATTTTCTTCTGTATAGCTCCAAATATCATAACTGCATTATTTTTTACACTAGTAAAGATTTGACCTAGCGTAAAAGGCATTTTTTCAAACTGAGCATTTGTCTCAGCTGATGCAGCAAGCAATGAATTTTTTACAATGTCAGCTGTAAGCATTCCCTCACTTGCCATGCCTCTAATCTTTCCTATATCCACGTCTAAATAGTCAGCAATTGACTTAATAATATTAGGTGCTGACTCAAATACAGCGTTTAATTCTTCCCCACGCAAAACTCCACTTCCTAAACCTTGTGTTAACTGCAATAATGCTGAACTCATTTCTTGTGTACTAGCTCCTGCTATTATAAATTTTTTATTCAATTGTTCAGCAAAGCTTACTATTTCTCTAGTGCTACTAAATGCACTTCCTGCATTCATACCAATTCGCGATACTATTTGTGCTGTGTCTAAGTAAGATGCACGAGACCTTTCAGCAGATTGGAAAATCATTTTATTTAATCCTCCATCAGATAATTGACCATCATTTATCATGTTCAATCTCGCATTTGCGCTGGTCATTTGGTCACTTAAATTTACTAACCCTCCAATACTTTTTAATCCTAAATAAGCTCCTGCTAGTTTCTTAACACTTCCAAGTAAATTATTTGTAGAACTTGCTCCTTTATTGATATCCTCATTAAACTTTCTTTGTTCTTCATCTGCTTTTCCAATTTTCTGTTCTATCCTTGTGAGAATACTTTCTATGTTATTCAAACTTTGTTGAGAAGCTTGTATATTACCTGCATTGAGTGGATTATTCAATCTGCCTTGCAATCTCTCTAAACTATTAATTGTTGTATTAATAGAATTAGTCATATTACGAAAAGCGGGTGTCATTCCGTCAAAAATTTTTATTGATGTCTGTATCGTAGCCATTTCCTCACTCTCCTTTCTTATTATTTTAAACATAATAAAAAGCACTAACTAATTTAGTAAGCGCTTCCTTTTCTTTATTATAATCTTAATATATCTATTTTTTACCTGCCCAAAATTGCTTGCCACAGCTCAAGCATGTAACTCTAACTTTCTTTGCTCCTATGTTTCCTGCTACGAGACCAATGCCTCCTGCTATAGTAGCTCCTGTTATAGCTTTTCCCATGCCAAAACCTTTTTTATGTGCTGTCAAAGAAGTTGAGCCACATGCAGGGCAACAAGCTATTTTTTCTTTTTCTTTCTTTTCCTCTTTGGCTTTTCTAATTTTTGATATATCATCTTCTTTTTTTCTTTTTTCTTCAAGCATATCAGCATTTTCATTATAATATTTTTGATATGGTTCTTCTAATATTTTTCTACAATCATCCAACTCTATTCCAGTTAATTCTTTCAATCTTCTTACAGATGAAGCTTTTATAAAACTTGTTTCTTGCATTATATGTTGTAAATCAACACCTTTTAAATCATATTCCTTATCTTTAGTAATGCTTTCTTTTTGTATTTTTACATCATCTATTTTTGTTCCACATTCATTGCAAAATTTGCTTCCTTTTAAACACCTTGCTCCACATTCGCTACAAAATATATATTCTACTGTATCATTCATAAAATATCTCCTTAGCACTATAATATATTCATTTTAAATAAGTTACTTCATTTTATAAACATACTTATTCCCATCAAATGTAAAACTTAATACCAGCGGCTTATCACTTGTTTTTACTTCATCAGGGCAATCAATTATAAATCTAACTCCCTTCGTTTCTAAAGGGTCGATACTGGTAATATTATCATAAGTAAAACCTGTTGTTTCATCTTCTACTATTGTTTGTGATGAATATTTATACCCATCATTATAATTTGCTTCAATAGTTAGTAAATCTGAACAATTTAACTCTTGTTTTTGAGTATTTTTTATATCAGCAGCAATATCAATATATACTTTGCCTGACTCAGCAGGATAATGTGTATATAAACTTTCCTTAACTTTTGGTAAAACATCATAAGAGAATTCAATATTATTAATAGTGATTTCCATTTTATCTGAAATAATTTTCTCTCCTATGACTACTTCTTTATCCTTTTTTTCTTCTTTTTTTGGTTCATTATTTTTACTACTCTCCTCTGGACTTTCTGAATTAGAACATCCTACAATAGCTAAACAGATAACTATAAGAATAGAAAATAAAAAACATACTTTTTTCTTCATAATATAACATCCCCCTATAACATTATTTACCAATATTATACTATATAAGTAAAATTTTTACATTATAATCACATCCTTTCAATAAAAAAACACCTACTATTTAAGTAAGTGTTTTCTATGCTTATTTATTTAACAACTCTATTCCTTATCAGTATATAAGCAATTCCAAGTGGAGCAATAAAAATTGCAAAAGTATATAATAAAATTACTTTTATTAGCTTCCATAAAAATATAAAAACAATAGGCATTATAAATAATGTGTTTCCCATCATAAGACTAAATAAATCATCATATACTAAAGCTGAGAAAGGAAATAATATAGCATTAGCCATAATTATAATAAACATTCCTACTGATGGAATATTTGATGATAGAAAAATTAAAGTAAGTACTGCACTAATTATATATGACTTTATTAAGTATTTCATATTAAGCGAAACGAAAATTTCTTTTAGTATGCTTTTTACTCCTTTCTTAAAATCTATTTTTTCTGATACTTCTTGACCATTCATAATATAATTCTCCCCCATAATTATTTTATTGATAATTTCACTTAAAGTATAACAAATTATTCTCGCTGATATTGTAGAATAATAAAGATTAAATACTTATAATTTAAAACAAATTCTGCCATTTACTTTCAACAAGTTTTTTTAAATTACTATTTTAGATATATAATTCAAAATAGTAAATATTCTTAATAATATCAATTTATAATCATTCTATATGTATAAAATAAATATTTACACTTGAATATGTCTAGCAATACAATATAAATCTTTTTCTGTAAGTTCTATATCTTTATTCATTTAATCACCTTCTTTTTCACACAAAAAGTACTTGCTATTAAAACAAGTACTTTGCATATTTTTTCTAATTTGTGGTATAATAAAAGCAAGAAGAACTACAATCTATTTAGCGGTAGAGTGAAGTTCATAATTTTAAAAAATATAAATTATTTAAATTTGCGGAACTTTATTTTAAAGCCAAGTTCCCAGCCACTTTTACTCTTGCCACGAGTAGAGTGGCTTTTTACGTTTTTGATACATCTACAAACGATATATCCAATTAAACTAGCTATCAAGCTAGCTAATATACTAAGTAAAAAGTTGTCCATACTTCCCACCTCCTTTCATTAGGAAGTAGGTTTTATCCCAGTATGAACTCCACTCTATAAATTGTAGATTACATCTTCTTGCTAAAAATATTATAACATATAATTATTACATATTTTACCTATTCTATATTTATTTTTTTATTTTGCTATCTTCTTCTACCTCTCTTTTTCTCTCTTTCAGCTTCTTTCATTGCTTCCTCTTCATCTTCTATCTTAACCAGTATGGAGGCAGCTGCTAATGCTCTCTCATTAACTTCTAAGTTCATATATTCACTAGGTCTCCACTTTAATTTTTGAATACAATAATGAGTAATGCTAGCATCAAAATCGCCACCTCTAATTAGTTTTTTGCTTCTTCTACTTTATCTTCAAAAGTTGTATCAAATCCGTTTACTTCATTTACCTTTACTGTATAATTGACATACTCACCTGCTGTAAGCATTGTCTTTAATAACTGAGCTTCTCCCATAACTCCATAACTATTTTGCAACTCAACATCTTTCAAATCTGGAAATACTGTAGATGCTACACATAATTCGGCTACATAACTATTATAGTCAATTTCACTTGTGAATTGACCTGTTGGCTTCCCATTATTGCCAATCACTTTCACTCTTTTGGTACAGTTTCTTCTTAATGCTTCATCTTCCTCGGAAGATAGCACCCTCAATTCCCATTTTACTGGTTTTCCTTCTTCATCTAAAAATCTATCACTTGCCACATACATTACATTCTCATTTTTTATTGCATTTTGACTTAAAAAAGCACTTAAATTACTCATTTCTTAATTCTCCTTTTATTTTAATTTTTACATAAAAAACACACATCTATAATTTATAAATGTGCATTCTATATCATACCTAATAAAATTTTAAATTCTTCTGGCATATCCCAATCATCAAAAGTAAAATCTATATCCTCATCTAAATATTCACTATCTGCATCAAATTTAGCTAATGTAACCTCATCCATATTGCAATCTTTTAATATAATAGTTTGACGACCTACTGAACTTGTTGGGTCTTCATTAGTAATTTGCATATCGAAATATATATCTTCTCCAGTTTCCTTATATCTAAGCATAAGTTTTCTAAAAATAGAAGTATTATAATGAACAGTTGCACTTCCTGTTCCTTCCCATCCAGTAGTTTTGTTTCCTTTTCCTGTTTGCCCTAAAATTGGTATCTTACTTTTATTCTTCTTAAACTTAGCCTCTACCTTGATACACTGCATAAGAAGGTATCTTTTACCTTCAATGGTAACATAGCATTCTGCCAAAGATGCACTTATTGCATCTTTTGACTTCATAGTAATATTTTTAGCCATTCTAATATTCTCCTTCCTAATTAACTAACTGAAACAGTCATATAAAGCTTACTCATAGCATTTATAACCTTAACCGCATCACTCACTATAACTGTTTTCTTGTCATTTCCAAGCTCCACACTAACATCATCAGTTTTAAAATCTTCTATTGCTCTAATGTTTTCTAATTCTTTATGGTGTTTTACTACATCATTCCAGAAACTTATTCTTCCTGCCTTATCGTTAGGCACTTTACCAAGATATTTATCGTTAAATAAAATCGCTATATCATTAGCAATTTGGTCAAGTACTCTAATAGATTGATTACTTGAAAAGTCGTCATTCTTTTCATCTGTAAATGATACAAAAGTATTTATATCCTCTAATACATGAACTTCATCTCCAACCTTATGAAATATAAACTTACCAGTTTTTAAAGCTTCTTCTAAATGTATTTGAGTGTAATTAACATCTACATCAAACTCACCATCATACTTTTTATTAGTGTTAGATTTATTTATGTCACATCCTGCTATAGCTCCAGTAGCCCAGTAAATTAAGCTAGATTCAACTAAATCTTTATCTTTAATCTTATTTTCTACAGATACTACACCCTCATAATCTGCATCACTTTTCTTATATAATACAGTTTGAAACTTTGCTCCTACTTTGTCTCTCATTCTTTTAGTAAACTCAACAAATAGACTTTTTATCTCCGTTGTAGTAGCTAAACATCCTAAAGAATTAAATGAGTAACTTTCTATCTTATCAAGAAAAACTTGATACTCTGCTCCTGTAATTGTCTCTCCATTAGTTCCGTTACTAAATACCAGTCCTGCACTTGCTTCTAGTGTTGCATCCTTTTTCCAAATAATATAATCATTATCTACTAAATCTGTAATAACTTTTGCTATTTGAGTATCTACCTTCTTATTATCCAAAAGTGTTACAACATCAAACTTAGTGTTATCATCAATGTTTGTTGCAACTACTATCTTCAAATCATTACCTCTTATTCCACTATATTTAGCAGTAGCAATAGTACAACTAGCTTTAACACCTTTATTTAGCTTATAAAAATAACCTAGTCTTATATTTTTAAATAAATCTCTAAGACCTTTTAACTTCTCATGAGTGTAATCATATCCAAAGAACTTAGTTGAATACTTTTCAAAATCATCCCTAGTCACTTGAAATACTTCTTCATCAATACCCCAATCAAGTTCTAAAGGCATAGCAACAATACCTCTATCACTAAGAAAACTTGTTGCCCTCTTAGCTGAGATAAAATTTATATAAGCACCTGGAAGTATTTTATTCTGTGTTACAAATGTTCCTCCACCTAAAGCCATCTAACTCACTCCTTTCATGAATTTATTTATCATATCCTCTACCTCTGAGAAGGAATACAATTCATCTTCTTTTAAAATTGCATTTAACAAGTCTTTTCTATTTACATACTTCTTAGAATTAACTATCTGCTCCTTAGTAAACTTATAATTTTCTTCTTTACTTAATGTTTTACTCAAAATTATCACCTCTCTTCAAACCACCAAATAACTCTACTGTATCCATCTTATCTGTATTATTACTTTTGATAGTAAAATAATTGTAATCAACAAAGAAATGAAGTACATTATCTATAATTTCAAAGTTCATATTTGTACCTCTAACTAAATCTCCATCAATTTCTATATACTCTAATTCCTCCAGTAACATTTCAGCTATCTCATTTATTTCAAAACTCTTATCTTTTGAACGAGGAAAATAATGTACATCAAAAGAATTCTTTTTTAGCGTCCTACCATTTGGGTATGGTGTATTACTTGGATTTAGAGGGCAAATAAAAAAACAAGGTTCATTTATACCTTGCTCCACATCTTCACTATAAATTGTATATTCATTTCCAAACGACTTATCTAATTTAATAGATATTCCATCAATTATATTATTAAGCATCAAATACTCCTTTCAACAAGATTAATAACTTTTTCTCTATAATCTTATCAACTTGACTTTGTAGTTCCATCTCTGAAATAGTTAAGAAATGTTGTCCTTTTACCCAACCTTTTCCATCTTTAGTTCTATGCCCGAAATTTACATAACTTGCATATTCAGTTGGATTAACAACTTCTATAATATAATTATTACCTTGTTTGTAAACAGGAAGCGACCTAGCATAAGCTACTCCACTCCAACCCTCTCTCAAAAATCCTGTATCGACTGGTGTTCTTCTAATTACTTTGCCTAAGAGTCTTGCTGCTAATTCTCTTGCTGCATCTTTACAAAACTTATCTAAATCAATCTTTGTAAATTTCTCCATCCTTTTACAAGCTCTTTTAAACTCTCTAAAATCAACACTACCCCATCTAGCCATTATGCTTTATCCTCACATAATTCCAATAGCACTTCTTGATGGTTTGGATATATAGCAGATTCTCCACTTCTTACATATTCTTTTGTAATATTATTTTGATTAGTTATAATAAGTTTTGAACCTGCTTTAATTTCTATATTTGGAGATATAAAGAGTTTAATCGTCTGTGTAAGTTTAGCCACTTTTCCATCTGTAGCTGATGTAGTATTTTTATACGAAAGCTTACAAGGTTGATTTTCTAATACAACTACTTCTTTGTTATTTGTTCGCTTTGTTATAGGGTCTTTAATTGGCTGATACTCAACTATAGTACATTTATCTCTATACATCATTTCTATTGCTTTTCTAGTCTTATCCATCATTATTTCCACCTAATTTTTCTGTATCTATTTAGTTGTGCTTTATAATCTTTAAGTAAAGATTCCTTAAATTCACTAGCTGAACTTCTATATGAAATAGATGTGTCACCTTCTGATATAGAAGAAATAGAGCCTAATGCAATATCTTCGCTTCCTAGACTCTCATTTTTATACACATCTATAGCCATTCTTAAAATAGTACTATTTAATTGTTCTGGTATAGTAGGTATATTACAGTAGCTTCTTACTATTTCTTCTACGTCTTCTAATATAAACTCTAATACAGTATCTTTTGAATCATCTTCTCCACTAAACCCTAAGAGTCTTTTAATTTTTATTATTTTATATTCCATATCTATATTTTATGCTTAAAAGCTACCATTCTAATTTGTTTAGGTTCATAAACAGGCTTCCAATTAGTTGCATCTGCTAGTTCAGCTCTTGAAGGACCTTCTGTTTTAGCCATATTTTCATTTGTAAACTTAACTCCTCTAGGGTGCATGATAAAAGTCTTTCTATTTATAATATAATCAACACCAGAGCCTTTTTTCTTATCTCTGTCTATTTCTGTAGCTACAAATCCTACTGGATTACCATTTCCTAAAGCTATTGCACCTTCACCAAATAAATACGAAGTAAATACTATATTAGAACCACTTCCTTCATAAGGACAACCATCATCAATTATAACCCTTTTATTTTGATAAAAATATATTGGACCACTATTAGAAGGTTGAACAGTTTCAATTAAATTTTGTTTTCTTAGTTCAGCTTCAACAGCACTGTGTACTGCAACTGCTGTTAAAGTTTCTTTTGCATCACCTAACTTTTGTTGTGCATCAATAAACGCTGAACCACTCCATTTTGCAGCATTACCAGAACTCGAAGAAATATCTAGTATATTTGATGCTAACCTAGTTTCTGCTACTGTTTCTCCAACTGCCTTAGTAGTTCCAAATACTCCTTTAAGAATAGCAATTAGTTCTTTTTGCATATCTCTAGCCCAGAAACCAGATACTAATTCAGCAATAGCACCTGCTGGGTCTTTTCCTGCTAAAGCAGCACTCAAATCTGTAGCACTCCACATTTTTGCTCTTCTCATAATTACTGCAACATCTGCATTTGAAGTTATTTTATTATTTTGTAAATCAACATCTTCAATTATTTGTTCTGATTCACCTGTTAAATCCTCAAAGAATGGCATATTTACAAGCGGACTTGCTTGAGAAGCTAATTTATCAAACTCAGAGTTATTAGTTATGATTCCACTTTGTAATAATGCACTTTTTTCCATTGTTCTATTTATTACATATGGATTGAATAAACTTGGAACAATTATATCACTTAGTTTTGTTCCCCCTTCACTCCCAGCTAATAATTGTATATTCATTTTTAGACTTTTATTTTTATTCATATTTACCTCCTTTATGTTATTTACCAGCAGCAGTCATTAATTCTTTTGCTAGAGCTGGATTATCATTATATATTTTGCTTTGTTCTGTTAAATTGAAACTTTTTTCTAACCAAGGATTAGAACCTTTATAATCATCTCCACCTTTAGGAATATAATTTGGTTTACCACCAGTAAATAAATGTGGAGAGTTTTCCTTATAAACTTTTATTGTATCTTCTAAACCAATTACTTTTCCTTCATTATCAAAATTAAACTTTTCAGTTCCTCCTTGTTTATAAATTATATAATCAGCATCTACAACACCTAAATCTTTTAATTTACCTTTCAATTCATATTCTTTTTTTGAGATTTCCATATCCTTTTTTAGCTTTTCTAAATCATTATTATGTGTATCTTTTAAATTCTCTACATCTTCCTTTGTCATACCTCCCTCAAATTTTTTTATTGTTGTATTAGCTGTATTAAGTTGTGTTTCAAGATTTGTATATTCTTCTTTGGTAACTGTAGTCTCTTTTATTTTCTTTTCTATAGACTTTTGTAAAGAAGCTACATCAATCTTGTTATCCTCTATTTTTATTCCTTCTAGCAATTCTTTTAACCAATCCATTTTAAATGTCTCCTTTCATTTTTTACATAATAAAAAAGCCCTATCTAGGATTAAAACCAATGTTATTATTCTCGCTACAATTATTTATTGATATAGCCTCTATTTGTGATAAATTTATTATTGTTGTTCCATCTTCATCTAAATATCCTTTCAAGTCCCTGTAAGCTGAATCAGCTTCAATAAAATCTTGCATTAACTCATCAGCAACATCTTCATCTACTATTCCAGATATGCTATTGCCACTTTTAAACCAAATCATATATTCTTTCAATAATATAAGCCTCCTTAAATTTTTATTTAATAAAAAACTTCTTATAGACTTTTATCTAATGATTTATTTAATTCTTCCATTACTCTCTTTAAAATTTCATCAGAAACTTTATCTATATTAGCTTTATTTTCTTTTTTTAATTTATTACAAAGAATACCTACATTAACATTAGCAATACAATTAATAACGATTTGTACTACACAAACTACAACTATAACTTGAGTTAATATACACATTAAAATCACCTACCTTTTTTAAATTTTTACATAATAAAAGCACCTACTAATTTATTATTTAGCAAGTGCTTTTATATTACTTTTTTACCTTTTTCATAAGCTTCTTTAGCTTCTTTTAATGACATTTTGTTTGGTCCTTTGTAATTAGTTTCTTTTGGTCCACTGTTTTGCCAATTACAATTTTCACAAATATCAAACACATCTACATCTTTACCACATACTGGACAATTCATATCTAAACCTCCTTATATTCTTTTATTTGTTCTAACCAGTAATTATAACCTTCTTTTGGCTTAAATAAGGTTGATATTTTACCATCAGCTCTTCCAACAGCAAAATCATTAGTACTCTTTCTATACTTAAATAAAAAGTTATCTTTACTTAAAAACCCTTCTACATCATTACTTAATTGCTCTGATAACAAATTTCTTGCAGTAGATAGATATTCTTCAGCAGTTATATTTCCATATTCATTTAAGTGTTTTTCTACATGCTTTTTAAATTTCTTTTCAGTTGGGAAATCTGCTTTTAACCAACTCTTATTACTTAGTATATCATCTTTTTTATCAATTATAAATGTCTTTTCATACCATTCTTTATATTTCATATTAGATGTAACATAATAAGTTTTCCCATTTTCATCTCTTGCTGCTCTATAGCCTTCTTCATCTTCAAACCAAGGAGCTGTTGTTGTCCTACAACGACAATGAAATGGTGGAGCTGTAACTCCAATTTGATAATCTTTCATATCAAATACTTTTCCATCTAACTCTCTACATATATTTGATGTTTTTAAATCTAGTGTAGCAATAATCTCATATTTCTCTACATCTAAATCACTAAAACAATCTTTTCTACTTGCTGATGCAAAGAAAGCTGATTCAGTCATTATTAGGTTCTTAGCTTGTGATTTAGACACATTAAACCTCTTAGCAAAGTCATTTACTAGATTTTTTGGATTCTCACCTCTAATAATTGATTGTGTCAGTTTAGTATATAACTCATTGATTAAAGCAGGTCTATGTTTACCCCAAATTCTTTCACTAAAGTTTAATCCATCTGTTGCCCATGGTTTAGAGATAATTTTATTTATTCTATTAGTATCAAGACTCATTAAACTCCAACCAACGTTTACTCCTTGTTGAACATTAAAAGCTGTATGATAGTATCCACTTGTATAAATATCTCTCATTAGTTTATCAATACCATCAAGTTCATTTCCATATAAAACTTCTACTTGTTGCTGTATTTGTAACTTTAAAGCTTCAAGCCTTGTTATATGAACTCTTGCACTAGCATTTTCTAACTCTTTCATCCACTTTTGATTTATAGCATTTTCTTTACCATATTTAATATATTCTTCTACACTCCATTTAAACTCTTCTAGTTCTCTTGTATTTAGTAGTTTCTTAGCTTCTAATAAAGATATTCCTTCATTTTTGGCAAATCTGTTGTACCATGCTAATATATCTTTTTCTATACTATTCATAGCTAGTTTATATTGCTTTTCTAATTCAAGATAATATTTTACACTTTTGTTATTTTGAGCTTCTTCTAATTGTTCAAATCTCTTCCTCCAATAATCTTTATGTTTCATCTATAACACCATCATTCGGTATCAAATCATCATACTCTCTTTGAACTTCTTCTTTTTCCTTCTTAATCTGTGCTATTTCATACTCTACATCTTCTACAATAGGACTATTTTTACATACTGTTTTATCAGAAACAATACCAACGCTTTTTGCACATATCTCTGCTAATTCTAAATCATTAGCAATAGCATTTCTTGTCCATGTTTGATTTACTATATTACATTCTAAATTCAAACTCTTGCATATCATTCTTATTAGTTTTCCAAAACTCAATTTAAACTCAGTCTCCATAAGACCTGCTTTAAGCTCCAAAAGTGAATATAAATATTTGAGTGCTACACCACTTGCATTACCAAAGTCAGTTGGTTGTGGGTCAACACCTTGTCCTTGCTCAAATATAGCCTTTCTTGTCATCATAAGTAACTTTTCTCTAGCTTCAACTGGAATATCAATTGTAAGTGTGCTTAAACCGCTTTTATCATCCATCCCATTACTTTCTACCTCAACAGTTTTATACTTCTTCATATCTTCCAAGAAGCTTTTTAAATCTGTTCCTCCATAATTGGTTAAAATAAATATAATCTCTTGTATATCTTCTAAATCATTTACAAAACCACTAAAAACTTTGTCGTAAGTATCAATTAACGATTTTACAGTATCCAAATCACTTGTCTTTATATTATTATTAAAGAATGGAATAAATGGTAATTCTCCAAAATCATGTTTAAGTGTATTGCTATTGTCTAATATATCTCCATTTCCATATGTTATAGAGAACATATTATAAACTTCTAGTTCATCTATATCTAAGTCATCTAGTTTTCTATATGCTTGGCACTCTGTATCTGTCCAATATTCATAGATTATATAGTTGTCACCATTTTCATCTATTTCATCATATACTCTAAGTACCCCTATAAGTTTTTTATTTAAATCAGAGGACCATAAAGGTATTACTTGTTTACTGTCAACCACACCATAATTTAACTTACTGTCTTTATCTTTCCATAGATGTAACCATGATACTCCACTATTACTTGCATTTATACATAAGTCTTTGCATATTTTGGGATAGATATCGCCTAAAACTTCTGTAATAGCTTTATTTGTTCTATTATTAGATACATCAAAAGTTGGTGGATAAGTAAATAAGTATGATGCCTTTTGATTAACTAACAAGCTATAGAAACTACTTGATATTCTATTGTCAGCATTTCTGAGTGGATTTTCAGTTTCTTCCTCTTCCCTATTAGAAGTTTTAAATAATATATCATTTTTATTCTTATAGTATCTTTCAGATATAATTGATTTAGATATTACATCAGAATGATAGGGAACATGTTTTTTAATCAGCTTCTTAACTACTTCTATATTCATCTATTCACCTCACTTTTATTTAAGTATTGATAATCCCTTTCGTTTTAACATTACATCTTCCATACCATATCTAACAGCATCTATAGTATGATTATTTTTATCTGGATACTCACCTTTAAAATTACCTTCTTTATCTTTTTCAAGTTCATATCCTAAAAATTCTCTCTTAGCATTTGGGCATCTTATAGGGTCTATTATTATTTCTTCTACTTCCTCGCTTAAGAATTTTATTCCATGTTCTACACTATCTGGACCTTTTCTAGCACCAATTATTTTTAAACCTAACTTTTTAAACTCATTTATGGTTCTAGGTTCTGCACTATCTGCAATTACCTTTTTATTGCTTATGTTTTCTTTTAAAATAAGCTCAACAGCTTTTGAATTTCCTAATGCTACTTTATAAATCTCAAAGAATATATATAACCTTTTTCTTGTTTTATCATAGTTCATAACAATATAAGATAAAGGGTCTTTAGCATATCCAAAGTCAAGACCTCTTCTTACTCTATCAAATCTATTTATCTCTTCATTTGATATTTCTCTTACTGTTACATTAGTAAATACCTCTCCACCTGTACCAGTTACAACACCCATATAATCATGCTCATACTTAGTAGGATTTACTTTTTTAAGATGTTCAGCCTCCACTATAAATTGTTCTCCTAACCATCCTTTTGGTACAGATAAGTAATTACTATGATGAATAAATTTATCTTCTCTCATTTCTATCACCTCCATATTAGTCCAATTTCTTTGACTTTCTGGTGGATTAAATGAGTAAAAAACATTATATGTATTCCCACCTCTAAGCAAAGATTGATTAACATTCCTAATTTTATCCATACCTTCAAATTCATCTACTTCTTCATACCAAACATATTTTATATAACCTTTAGACACTTTAGTAGATTTTAATTTCTTAGGTTTATCAGCTCCTTTAAATAAAATTACTTGACCTGTTGGTTTATAAGTCATTTGAAGCTTAGATTCTGGTATTTCCCATTCATTTTGAACCCCTAATGTGTAAATAGCCCACTGTATCTGTTCATAAACAGAACCTCTAAGTGTATCTTTAACTCTTCTAATTACAACTGCATTTGTTAATTTGCCTTGTTGAGCATCTCTCATCATACCTAAAACAATTTCTAATGATATAAAAGATGATTTTGTGCTACCTCTCCCACCTTTAAACCAATAATGAGTATAAACATCTTGCTTAATAAGTTTATGCACATTATAGAAGCTTGGAGCTATAATATTTTTTAATCTAATCTCATTCATCTATATCATCTACTATTTGAACTATACCAGTCCCTTCAACTTCTACCTTATCAGTAAATAACCTATATCTCTTACCTAGAAGTTCAGCAGCTTTGTTCCTGTCTCTTATGCTTACATCTTTTTTTATTATTTCTGGACCATATTCAGAAACTACAACCACTTCCTCTTTTGCTTCATTCCTTACTATCTTAGTTAAATACTCCATAACCTCTTTGGCATCAGCTATCCTGTTTGACTCAAATTCTTTTAGTTTTTCATCAATGTAACTTTTTAAGTATGGTTTTGTTAAGTTCTCAGCACCTATTACTTTAGCAGTCTTTTCAGAATATCCTGCTCTTATTGCTGCTTCTGTTGCATTGCCAGTCTCAATATAGTAATCACAAAACCTTTTTTGCTTCTCAGTTAATTTTGCCACATCACCACCTCACTTTTTTTAAATATAAAAAAGACTAAGTTAGGAGTACTTAGCCTTTTTCAAGAGGATATATTATACACTTGTTTCATACTACCATTATAACTTATCTCATAGTATATTGATGTGACATGTTTCTATACTAAATCAATCATTAATCGGTCATAAATCGGTCATAAATCGGACACAAACACGACTTTCATATTAGATTATATTTTTTAGCAAAGGGAAGTATTTTATCTAGTGCCTTTTTTCTCTTTTTTCCTACATACAATTCGCTTATATTTAATTCATAACTTATTTGTTTATATTGTAGTTTTTTAAAATATCTTAGTTCTATTAAATTTCTTTCAAAATCATCTAATAAATTTAACATATTATTAACTGATTCTTTTTTAATTTGTAGATATATTTTCTCATTCTCCAATCTTTCAACATATATTAACTCATTTTCTATTGGTGAAGAAACATTATTTCCTTTAGGCATTCCATTTAATTCTATTCCTCTTAAACTGCTCCCTCTTACTTTTAACTCTATTTCTCTAATTTCAATATCCAAATTACTATATGAGTTTAACAATTCTTCTAATTTTTCATAGTCTGTCACTTCATTTTCACATCCTTGCAAATTAACAGAATTTTCTTTTTAATTATTTTGTTAAGTTATTAATGAAATATATCTTATTTTTTTAATTAAACTTCATTATATAACTTACTAATTAAACCTAGTCCCAGATAGTCCCAGATGTATTTTACATCCGGGACTGCTTCAAACTTAGCTATTTCAATATATCCAGACAATAATTTTTGTTCAGTCCCATACTATTATATATATATTCTTTATATAAAGGGAGCAAAATCATCACAAAAAATTGATGATTTTTTAGTTAAATATATAAAAGGTCAAAAACATCTAGGGACATCCGGGACAACGTTGAAATTACTATATTACATCTAGGGACTACATCCGGGACTATCCCGGGACTGCTCTAGTAAATACTTTATATTTCTTACCTTGTATTCTTTTATCTTTTACTTCATATCCAAACTTTTTGACTACTTGTCTTGAAAACTCAATGTTTGATATAGGCTGTAATCCATTTAAAATACAATACTCTTGATATTTCCTATATATTTCTTTTGTTGATTCATTTTCTATCTTATCAACTTCTTTAAAAAAACCTAAAATAGGATTATTGACTTCTTCATATTCAAGTATTTCTTTTTTAACCTTATCTGGTACTGTAAATTTTCTATTCTTCAATACTCTTTTTAAGCCTTCTAATCCTAGATTTATTAAATACTCTATAGCTTCTTGCTCTCTTAATTTGTACTTTATATAAGGGTCAAAATCCTTATCATTTACTGAAAAGCTAGCATTAAAAGGAATAATAATTAATCTATCAAGTACTGCTCCAGTCTTATCCTTTATTCTAGGTATATTGTTAGCTGAAAATAAAAACTTACTATAGTTGTTAAAATCAAATGGATTCTGACCTTTTCTTTCAACATTTACTCTATCACCACTTACTAACTTTTTAAATATCGCAGGATTAGCAATAAATTCATCTCCTATATCATCTCCTATATTTGCAAGTTTTCCAAATAATTCAGCAGTTTTAAATCTATCACTTAATTCTTTTAAATCAAGTGCTGATGTATTTTCATCCCCTAATAATGTCTTTATCATATCAAGATAGGTAGATTTACCATTTGCTTTATCTCCAGTTAATATAAAAGCTTTTCTAAGCTCATTACGTCTATAAAAACAGTATCCCACTACTTCTTCAAGTAACATTCTAATTTCAAAATCTCCACATGATAATTTATTCATAGTTTTATCAACTAACTTTGAATATGCTCCTGGATTATAGTTCCAGTTAACTTTATTTGTTATAATAAATTCTGGTGAAAATTCTATAAAAGAATCATCAACTATATTATATATACCATTCTTAAAAGCGATTAAATTAGCTTCTGACATACTTGTATTCTCACTTATTAATAAATTTAAATAACTAAGTACTTCACTCCTCTTAGCCTTATTTAAATTACTTATATTATTAATCATTTCTGCTTCTATTCTTGCTTGACCATCTACATAAATACCATCCTTATATAAATGTAACTGCTCATTTATCTTGATTACATGATTATTATTTTTTATGTATTTAGCAAACTCATCAAATAAAAATGAACCTTTTGAATTAAAAAATATCTTCTTTTGAAAGGATTCGTCTCTCAAAATTACTTCAAGTTCATTATCTTGTAATGGAGTTTTTAAAACATATTTATTAATAACTCTTATTGTTTCTCTTATTTCCTCAATAGTAAAATCATTACTCTGTAGAGTTAATATATAATTATATAATGCTTGATTTCTTCCATCACCTTCTCCAAGACTTAAAAAATCAAGTCCATTTTTTATAGGAGTTAAATACGTTGGTATCTCTTGTATATCTTTACTATTATATAAAATTTCTCTTTCAATATTGTTGAACTTCAAAATTGAATAGGAATTTTTACATCCTAATTTTATATCTGAATTTAAACCTATAGCTAGTCTACATTTTGTTCTATTCTTTTCTAAACTAGTATTTTTAAATAGAAAATGCTTACCTCGTGTTGTCTTGTAAACTCTACATTTTAGCTTTAAATCTTGCACTATTTTGTATAGAATTTCACTACTTTCAAAATCATCAATATCAACTAACACAGTTTCTTCTGCTAAAACGCCTGCAAACTCTGGTAAATTCTTAATCTGTTCATAAGTTTTTAACTTTTTTACATTTTTAAATTTCTCAGCTGCCTTTTTATTATTTGTAATTATATATCCTTTAAATATGTCAAAGCTCACCAATCACCACCTCAATTACTTAATAATACCCCAAACTGCTTGAGTCTTTCATTTGCTAAATCTATATACCAAGTTTTATCTAGCTTTCTTGGTACTTTTTTACCTATAACACTTCCATTTTCTATAAAACATTTATCTGGTGTATTAGCAAATTTTTCTGGATTTTTTTCTTTGTTTTTGACTTTATAAATACCACCATCATTTTTATTTTTTGAAGCAAATACTCTAAAACATTTATCATTTAAAATCTTACCGCCAATAAATACTTTTTTTGTTTTTCCCTCTATAGTTGGACTATATAAACCATGTGAATATTTACTACTTATTTTTACTATCTTTTGAAACTCTATCAAATCATTACATTTATTTATAGTTTCTTCAATAGGTGTATTGTTTACCATATAATTTTTAAGTGCTTTATTTATAATTGGTAAATCATAGTCTAGATTTCCTAAATCTTTGATATATAATCCTTTTGCTTCAACTTCTCCATCCTCTGTTATAACTAAATAATTGTTAACATCCTTTTGAAATATTTTAGTGTATACATCAAAACCTAAACCCATACCTGTCCTTTGTTCCCACTCATAACATATATCATCTATTAATTCGTAATCATCTATTGTATTTAACTTTACAATTAATCCATCTGTATTGCTCTGAATAAGTTTACAATGACCTTCTAACTTCTCTATTAAATCAAGTAATAACAGCTGCCCACTAACACATACATTATTAGCCTGTCTTGGGTCATATAAATTATTGTTTTTATCTTTCATTCCTCCATAAGTTTTATTAACTGCCAATTTGTAGGCTGGTCTTAGAGGTGATTTTTCTTTTTTTAACTGTAAGTTTTTGTCATAAATTTCAACATACTTTTGAGGATTTTTTATATTTCTTGAGTGGTAATTGTATCTAATCATAAGACTTGGATAGAAGGAATTAACATCCACATGTAAAAAATAACCTTCACCATAGTATTTTGTTATTGCTCCATGAACACCACCCCAAGCGAATACATGAGGTACATTAGAAATATTAATTTTTAGATTTTTAGAATAGTCATGATTTAGTGGGTTCTTATACCAGCTTAAAACTTCCTTATATTTCTCAATTTTTAGAGTATCTGGTATTTGTAAGTCAAATTCATCATCATGTTCTTTCTTTGTAGCTTCTAATATAATTGCTGTTAGTTGTGTTTGAGTTTTACCAATATATGCTACTGGAAGTTTAAAAGCTTTAATTAATCCCATATGTGCTTCAAATTCTGATTTTCTTTCAATAAAAACATCTATAGTTTGTTCAACATCATATCTACAGTATTTTATAGTTTCTTCTATTTCATCATTAGTTAATGGTCTATCAATGTTAAATGATACATTAGATTCTTTTATACTATGACCTTGAAAACCTTCTAATTGTTTTAATCCATGAAAACTAGTCATAACATCATAGTTATTAATTTGTATGTTTCTTAATAAGTTTGAAAACTTCCAACCAGGTTGACCTTTAACAATAATATAATCATTTATTTCTTTTGCATTAAATCCACATAATAATCCTTTAAAAATATATTGGTCATAATGTCTACTGTTGTAACCAATAAAAATATCTTCTCTATGCTCTATATAAAATGAATTTAACTTATCTATATCATTTACAATAACTTCTTCTTTTTTATTTAGAACATCTATAAATACAACTAACCAGTCATAAGAGAATACTTCAAAATCATAAAAAATCATTTAGAACACCCCTCTCGCTTTTGCTGCACATTTTCTACTACAATATATGACTTTAGAGTTATCTAACTTGTAAAATCTTTTTCCACACCAAACACATCTTACAATTTTACCTGGGCTTATAAGTTCCATTTTTTCTTTTTACTCTCATATTAATTACCTACCTTTTTAATATTACAGCTAGATGCATGTATACACCTAGCTGTAATAAAATTTCTAAGCTACTTCAAATATGTCTTTTATTGTAAAGGTATTAAAACCTTTCTTCTCACCATATTCAATAGCAAATTCAAGTTCTCCATCTATTTCCTCAGCTATATCCATTATGAGTTGTGCATATTGGCTGTATGATTCAAATTCAACTTCAATATCAGTTTCTAAACTTCTTAAAAATTCATTTACTATATGAATTTGAAAACCTTGCTTAACTACTTGATTCATGAATATTAATGAATCTTTATACTCTCCTTCTAGTATTTTAAACCAACATACAAACATTGGGTCACCTTTTTTAGACTCGCTTAACTCCATTTTATTTATTTCTACTTCATAAGTGCCATGTGGCACATCCTTAAATTTACCACTATTTTCAGATGCTTCTTTTATATCTTCTTTCAATCCTTTTACATCTATTGCTTTATCAAATTTACTAAAATCCATATCACATACCATCCTTTTCTTTTAAATTTTTAATTAATAATCTTTCTTAAACTAACTTCTCTTTTTTCTAGTTTTCTTGACTGGTTTAATTGCTTCTTCTTGTTCAATTACTTCTTCCTCTGTTTGTTCTTTTTCAGTTTTCTCACTTGTTTCTTCTACTGTAGGAGTCATTTCTACTTCTTCCTCAGCATTAGATTTTTTAGTCTTACTTGACTTCTTAACGTCTTTTTTCTCTATACTAATATCATCATATACTTTCATTAATTCATTATAATCAAGTGGAATTTCATTAGATTTTACTTTTAATCTACCCCCTCCAAATATCACTTCATTAGTCTTAAATGATAATGTTCTAACGTCTCCATCAGCTACTACTCTTGCAACTATATCAACCATACCTGCTATTTTATTTGCTGCTTTTTCTTGTAAATTAGGTTTGATTGCTGTTATCTTGTCACCACCTTTTTTGGTAATATCTTTTGATGTATCCTCATGTGATATTAATATTATGTTTTTATAGTCAAGGTTCATAAGTCGTTTTATAGTGCTTAAAAACTCCGTTCTAACCTTATCCCATGCTCTAAAACTATCATCTGACTCATGAGTTATTCCCATCTTGTCATACATGTAAAGGCGACAAGCTTCGTATGTATCTTCTAACAAGTCAACAATTATTGTTTCAAAATCATTTTCTTTTTTCTCTAATTCTCTTATAGCTTCTTTAAATACATCCCATGCAAGTTGTCTCTTTGTCATTCTCCCTTCAACTGTTACAATATCTTTTATAGAAATGTATGGAGCATCAACAAACTTTATATTTCCATCTGTATTAAGCATTAAAGGCTTTTCAAAATCATTTGCTAATGTGGTTTTGCCACTAAATGGTGCTCCATAAATCCATAAAGTTTTTTTATTAATTCCTTCCACACTTCTTCTTTCACTATTTGGTAATAACATATAATCAATCCCCTTTTCACAGTATTCTTGGTAGTCACACCAGTTACATAATTTATTTTGATTTTTTTCAAATTCCTTGTTTTCAAGACATCTTTTTATATCTACAAGGAAATTAATAACTTTATTTAGGTCATACTCAACCTTCACTATTTTTATTTCAGATTTATCAAGCTCATTAAGTAATCTTTTTCTAAATTGATGTAAGTTTTCTGTTTTCTTCTGTCTAATCTGAATTTTAGGTACAAATACATAGTACAAATCTTTTATCTCATGATTTGTATGTTGCTTTTCATAAAAATACTTATATAGATGAAGTTGCTCACTTTCTAGATATCTATCTATGTTGTTTGAATATTTAAAGTCATAAATATCAAATACTCTTTCTTCATCTTCATAATATATGGTTGTTTCATTTGTATTTAAGTTTGTATCAGTCATGTATACATGTGGTGCTAACAAATCTATAAACCCTATAAAATCACTAGTTGTTATTTGAACCTCATTAAACCCTTTTGATAAAATTTCTTTTACTTTTGGTATTAAATAATCTAACTTCATCACTTCATTAATGTGTAAATCTGTTATACTTGGATAACTAAAATAATATTCTTTTACTGCTGCATCAATATCTTTTTCAATACCAGTATGAAGTGATGTTCCTAATATTAAAGCATTGTTAGAATCTGCATTTAATATTGTTTTCACCTTGTCAATATACTGTAGCTTATACTTATATGGGCAACTCTTAAATACTCCTATCCTACTATGTGAGAACTGCATTTACTCACCTTCTTTCTTTATTTCTAAAATCATCTTTTTAAATCTATCAAAGTCTTTAGGGTATAGAATAATTCCTATTCCACCTGCCTTTTCAATTTCTTTAATATTATACTTTTGTAGTTCGCTTGCTTTTCCTTTTTCCCCCTTGACTTCAATACCTATAAATTTACCACTACAACAAACTAATAAATCCGGTATACCACTTTTTGTATATGCTGAACCTCCCCAATATTTAATAAACCAACAACCTTGTTCTTTTAAAAACTTTTTAACTTTATTTTCAAATTGTTTTTCTGCACCCAAGGATTACTCTCCTCTCTCAAACAAATTATTTGTATAGTCAACACCACTTTGTAAGCTTTTATATATATTTTCTTCAACACTATTCCTACAAATCATATAATAATAAAAACATGTGTTTTCTTGACCTATTCTATGAACTCTCTTTTTACTTTGCATAAACAATTCACAAGATAAAGTAAGACTAAAATATACAATCTTATTACACTTTTGAAGATTTAAACCCATAGCTCCTGCTTGATATTGTACAAATGTAATTGAGTTATTATATTCCTCATAATTGTTTAAATCTTTTATAGAACCATTTACTATTGATATTGGTCTATCTCTTGATAATTCTATTAATCTGTCTAACTCTTCGTTAAAATTGTAAAATACTATTAATCTGTCACTTGTTGAGTTTATTAAGTCTCCAAAAGCTTCTAATTTAAATTTATTGTATTGACTACATAATTGTCTTTCATATAACATTTTAGTTAGTGTAGTATCTCCCACAAGTTCAATATCATCTGAAATACTTATAATTGAATCTTTTTTAAACTTCCTATACTCTCTTGTAGTACTAATTTTCATTACATTATCTATCTGTTTTGGTAAGTCAAATACTTCATCTGACATCATAAATACTGCTCCATAATCTCTTAACTTCTTTTTTAATCTGTCAACATTCTTATAACCTATTACAACCTTCATTGGAAAACCACCAATATCTTTGTACTCAACATCAATATATTGCTTCCAATATAAATCTTTTGATATATTCCACCCTAGTAGTTTAATTTGAGAATATAGTTGCTCATATTTACCACTACATGGAGTACCAGAAAGTAGTATCACATTTTTAGGGTTTAAACTTAGTACAAACTTACTTCTTTTAGCTTTTTCATTTTGAATCATTGATGATTCATCTAACATTAAAGTAAAATCTTTTAAATCTAATAACTCTTTTCTTCTAAAAGCTAATTCATAATTAATTACTACTATAAATGGAACTTCAACAAACTTAAAATACTCTATACCTTCACTAAGTTTCTTTGTCCCATTGATTATCCCCATATCGGGATAATATGTTTTAAAGTGATGTACCCAATCGTCAATTTTTGATTTCTGACATATTAATAAATTTGTATTACTTCCTAGATTTATTAATTTCTCACTTCCTACAAATGTCTTACCAAGCCCCATGTCAAGGTAGTATGCACATTTATTATTATATTCTGTTAGCTTTAAAGCTTCCTCTTGATGCTTATATAGTTGCAACTTATATCACCTTCTTTATTCCTGGTCTGATAAATCTTCTGTTTTTAACTTTCTACTACGTCTACTTTTATATTCTTGCTCTGCTTTTATCTCTGTCATTGAATCTTCACCAAAGCTATTAAATATAGCTCTAATTGAGTCAATTATTTCACTTGCTTCGCCTTTAATTTTTATATTAACTTCAACCATTTTAAATCTCTCCTTTTTATGTTATAATTTTATTAACTTTTTTTATTTATTGTGTTGGTTACTTTGACCAGCACTTTTTTTATTTAATGTTCCAACTGATATTTTTTTACCAGTTTTAATGTCCTTAAATACTATATCTGCTAAAAACTTACCATCTTTTTTAAGAGTCATCACATTTTTCTTACTAATATCAAGACTAAGCAATTTCATCACCTTCTTTCAAACATACTATCGCTTATTTATTCCTAGTTGTTTAAAAATAGTTGTCCAATTTTCTTCTTTGAGAAAGTGCTAAGTATTAGCAACTTCTCTACTTTCTTAACTTTCTACTGTCTCAGCTTTCTTCATTGCTATATTAATAGCTACTTCTTTGGCTACTTCATCAAACTCTTTCCATCTTCTCCTATTCTCTTCATCAGATATACGTGGATATACTATATAAACTTCTGTGTTTTGATTAGCTATAATTTTTTCATCATATTCTATGTTTTTCTCTTCATCATATTTGTATGGTTTAAATTGTTGTAGTATTTTCATAACATCACCCCTTGTTATAAAATATGAGCTCATAAACTTGTCTTATACTTATTTAATTATTGCAATTTTTACTCTTCATGTACTTCATAAAATAGTGTGTCTAACATATATAGCAGAGGGCTATTTTTATTTATAACTAGTTCTTCTTCATCTTTAATGTAAAATTTTATTAAGTCTTCATCTATACAATAAGTTATATAATTATCTTCACCTATACACATACCAACTTCTTTTTCTATCTTATTTTGGTCTGATATTTTAATATCAGCTATTGTATCAAGTGTATCTACTATTTTATAAAATATCCTTTCTCTATCACTCAATTCGTTACTTTCTTCCTCTTCTTCTACATGGGTAAGATATTTAACTAGTTCATCTTCTTCTATATCACCAAAGAACTTTAACATAAACTCAAAAGTAAAATCATCAAAGAGTTTTTCATCCATTTCTAAGTGTTCAAAATTCATTTTTTTATAATGCCATGCCACTTTTGAAGCAATCTTGTATATCATATCTTTATTATTTTCTATCTCGTTATCACTAAGTGAAATCCCAGAATCATTAGCTATTTTAATATTAATGCCATTCATAGCTGTCTTAAAATTATTTACCATTTCTAATTCCTTATCTGTTAAGTCTATCTCTCCATCAACTGTAATACCTACTATATCCTCATTTATAGCACTCACTATTCTATTATTTTCTTTCATTTTCTTATTCCTCCTTAAATTTTTTATATTTATATTAACAATTTTAATTAGTTTTTTTGATAAAAACTCCATATTTAATAGCCATATCCTTTATTACAATTACATAGCCTTCTATTAAATAATTTTGTTCTTGTATAACATCTAGATAATTAAATTTTTCCCTTCTAGACTTGCATACACCTTTTTCTGCCATTTTACTTCTTCTATTATTTAATCTTCGCTTCAAGTCAACATTAAATCTTTTACAAAGAAGTTCATAACTTTCTTTTCTAAGGGTATTTATATATTCATTTCCACCTAAATTTTGTGCCATTGATACTATCAACTTGCGTGTTTCTTCTCTCCAATCAGTTGTATTCAATGTAACAACATCTTTTATGCTTTTTATTTCTTGTTTAGTTTCTGTTATCTCTTGTTTTATTTGTTTTTGCTCTATTTCTTGTTTTGCTACAGTATCAAATATTTGCTTAAACAGTTGTAGTTCTGGACTTAATTGATTTGTAATTAAGGTATCTTTCTTTTTGTTAAAGTAAGACTCTTCTAAGTTATCAAACTGCTCCCAAGCTTTGTCAGTATCCAATATTTTGCAGTGTCTGTTTGCTCCTCTTTCAGTCCAAAGATAAAGTTTGTTTACATTAGGTGCAATTCCTATATCATATGAATCGCGTTTAAATGTCCTTAAATCATCACCTTGCAGACAAAAATAATGTTTCCCTTCAATAAATCTCTCTTTATTATTATTGAAATTGTTACTTATATTTCTAATTTCAGTTTCATATACATCTGCTAATTGTTGTGTGGTTAGAACTCTCTCATTATTTCTTTCTATTACTTGTAAGTTATTCATGTTTGTTACCCCCTATAATTTTCTTTAACTTCATCTTCAATTTCAAAAAGATATTCAGTACTTAGATTCGGGAAAAACATTAATTGTATATTTTTTGCTTCTATGTACTTTAACCTGTTAGCATTTCTTAATTTTGCAGACACTGTACTTACATTTAGATTCAGTGCTTTTGCTAATGTTTCATTAGTTATATTTGCTCTTACCATTTCAGCTCTTAAATTTTTAAACATACATATTCTCCTTTCTAAACTCATTCACTAAATTTCGTAAGTTATGTTTTAATAATACACTCAATTTAGTGAATAGTCAATACATTTTTGCATTTTATTTTTGTAATTTCGTAAATTACTGTTGCGTTTTTGTGATTTTACGTTTATATTTAATGTAAAGGTGGTGATAAAATGACTATCGAAGAAAAATTAAAACAATTAATTCTTGATAGATATAAAAGCATCAGGGCTTTTACAAAAGAAATTGATACTCCTTATTCAACGATAGATACTATGCTTAAACGTGGTGTTGGAGGTACTAGCATAACAACAGTTCTAAAAGTTTGTAATGCTTTAAACATTGATGCTGATGCACTCATTGAAAATGAATTAAGGGAAAAGCAAAATTCAGTAAATATATCTATAAAATCCTCTGAACAAGATATTTTGAAAAAATATAATGCTTTAGATGAACATGGTAAAGACATAGTAACTACTATATTAGAAAAGGAATATATAAGAGTTATGAAAAAATAAAAGTCCTATAATTAGGGCTTCTATTTTTTCATTTATACAAAACATAAGTTCGATATAAATAAAATTTTTCCCTTGAATTTGTTATGTTTTTTTACCCGCTAAATTTATATAATCTTTAAATCACTTTTTTTGAATATTCTGTATTTAATTTTTAAAGTTCTAATTTAATTTTCAAAACTTTTTAGTGCTTTTTCTAGAACTGGAATTACATTCTCATAATATCTAAAATTAGGTACTTGTTTATCTGAATATTTAGCTTTATCCCATACCTTAATTCCATACTCATCTGTTTTTAGATTATAAGCATTTGCTAATCCTCCAACTTTATTAGCTGAGACACCTAACATCTTACCTATCTCTGTAGCTGAATAAGTTTTTCTTTCCATTTTAGGAAGTGGTATTAATGCTTCTCCAGAAAGTAATTCAGTAGTTTTTGAATACATAATCTGTTTATATTCTTTTATATCTACTTTGTCAGCTAATTCCAGATATATCTTTGCTTCTCTTACTCTTGCATTTTTTAATCTTGCTTGAGCATTCATGTATTTTATTTCTGAGTCATCTTTAGATTTAGTGCTGTATGTACCTGTTTTTCTTATACTTGGTAGTACTTCATCTGTAACCCAATCTTGAAATCTCTCTGCTTCTTCTTTTCTTGATTTAAATATTAATTTATATACTCCACTTTCAGTAAGAAAATTCTCTCCTGTATTATGTAATTTTCTAAACTGCATATTATGCATTTTAGAATTAGTCAACTTAACTACCTGATTATCATTAAATTTTCTAATACTGCTGTTAACATCTGAAATCTCTAAACATTCTGCTACATGCTTAGGATTAAATAAAATTTTCCCTTCAAATTCAAATACTTCAACTTCTTTCCCTTCAAATATCATTAAGTTATTACTCATAATTTCTACCTCCCTAGTTTTTTATATTTTCATCTGTTAGGTCTCCTTACCTAATATCGTTGCATTTTTGAGATATAATTATCAAAAAAAATTTCCCCTGGCTCTTCGATTTGCAAAATATTTGATATCTTAACTGCTTCCTCAATCTTGAATTGTGAACGATTATTTAATTTTGCATTTAGAGCTTGAACAGTCATACCCAACTCTTTTGCTAATTTCTTTTGAGTATATTTTTTTTCGACCATTTTTCCTCTTAATTTATTTATATTCATTCCATCACCTCGTTGCTTATTTGGGATAATTCAATATTAATACATCCCTTTTATATTGTCAAGTCAAAAATGCAACATTTCTTTATATTTTTTAATATATTTGTTGCATTTATGAAAAAATACTTTATAATATATTTTATAGAGGTGATAAATTTGAATACTGAAAATGATTTAAAAATGATAGAGATTACAAATAGAATAAAAAATAAACGATTAGAACTTAATATGTCGTATCAAGATTTAGCCAACAAAACTGGACTAAGTAAATCCACTTTACAGAGATATGAAACAGGAACTATAAAAAATATTCCCTTAGATAAGCTAGAAATTTTAGCTCATGCATTAAATGAATCTCCTGCTTTTATAATGGGATGGAGTAAAAATTCCAAACTCATTAAAACTAAAGAAAATAAACTTTTATCTAGCTTTAATGAGTTAAACGATATTGGACAAAATGAAGCTATAAAAAGAGTTGGTGAGCTTACTCAAATAAATAAATATATAAATAAAAATCACATAGATACAATGGCAGCACATAATGAACATTTACATGAAGAAGGAGAAATTGAAAAAATATATAAAGATTTAGATGACATGGATAATTGGTAAAATAGGTAGGTGAACTTATGAATAGTTATGAAAAGTTACTCTCTGAAGCAGATGATAATAATATTATTGTTAGAGAAGTTTCTTTAATTTCAAATTCTCATGGATTATATAAAAATAATAGAATAGCTTTAAATAAAAATACACTTAATAATATGAGTGAAAAAGCTTGTGTGTTAGCAGAAGAACTAGGGCATCATTATACTTCATATGGAAATATTTTAGACCTAAATAAAGTTGAAAATAGTAAACAAGAATATAAAGCTAGATTAATGGCTTATAATAAGTTAATTGGTCTTAAAGGTATAATAGATAGTTTTAATGCTGGTTGTAAGACTATATCCGAAATGGCAGAATACCTTGATGTAACTGAAAAGTTTCTAAATGAAGCTTTAGAATGTTATAAAAGTAAATATGGTTTTTCAGCTACACTAGATAATTATGTGATATTTTTTGAACCAAGATTTAGTATTATGAATGCAAATTTTTTGTAACAATTCATAGTATATTTAAGTGCCGTTCAGCTGCTCTTAAATATACAATAAGGAGCTTATTTTAGTTGATAAAACATAGACAAATATAATTATTTATAGTGAAATATAGTCAAGAGGTGATTATATGAAAAACAATAACTATAAACCAAAAGAGTTTGCAGAGTTAATTAATATTTCAGTCAGAACTCTGCAACGTTGGGATATTGAAGGGAAATTAAAGGCTTTTAGAACTCCAACAGATAGAAGATATTACACTTATGAACAATATTTAGAATATAAAGGAATACATAAAGAACAAGTAAATAGAAAAAATGTTATTTATACAAGAGT